>JBBINX010000025.1:14821-24567 GCA_037443685.1 Ignavibacteriales bacterium | reverse complement strand
GCCTAATTTTGGTAAACCCAAATCGCTGAGAACAAGAGCAAATTGGGGTTTGTTTGCAAGATATAAATTTAATGCTGATTCGCCATCGCCTGCAACAATGATATTGTAATTAAATGTCGTAAGAATTTCAGTAAGTAGTGATGATACTTCTAGATTGTCCTCGACGATTAAAATATATTCACCTTTTCCAGATTCCATAATTAACTTCTATACAATCCTTTTTTAATAATATGTTGTTCAACCTCAGCAGGAACGAGATATTTAATCGACCTACCCATTTTCACACGCCTGCGTATATCCGTAGACGAAACATCAATATTCGGCACTCTCACAACATTTGCGTAGCGTATATATTCATTACGCAATTCTAGATTATAACCAGGTCTATTCATCACAATTAACTCTACTTTATTAACGATTTCGAGCGGCGATTTCCAATTGGGGAAATCGATAAGGTTATCCATTCCAATTATTAGATACAATTTTGAATTTTGATACGATTGTAATAATGAATTGATAGTATCGATTGTGTACGATTTGCCCTCACGTTTTAATTCTAAATCGGATACTGAAAAATATCTGTTATTTTTGATTGCCAGGTTGATCATTTCGTATCTCTGATGCGGAAGAGCAATTTGAGTATCGAATTTGTGAGGTGGAGAAAAAGCGGGAATGAAAATCAATTTATCTAAATCAAATTGTTCACGAACGGATTCAGTTGTAATGAGATGCCCTATGTGCGGAGGATTAAATGTGCCGCCGAATATCCCAAGCCTCATCTTTCGGCTTTCTCCTTGTGTATTTTTTTTCAATATGTTTAAATGCTTCGTACGTATGTTTCGCAAATTGAGAGTTTAGGTTCATACTATGTTCAATTTCGATTTTTAAGTTGACTATATCGTAATTGTTTTCCACCGATTTTAGTGTCGATAACGGGAATATGATCATGTCACTGGCAGATGCTTTTTTTAAAAGATAATCTGTACTCAGATAAGATTTTTTAAGTTGTGACAAATTATTTTCTTTAGCATTATTTCTGAACCAATCAGAATAATTTGTTTTTAAAGCGAACAGGTAACAATTGCCGCTGCGTGAAGCACCATATACCAGACAATCATCTTCACAAGATAATTGTGCAAATACATTTTCAATGAATTTGATCGTGTACATAGGATAATAGTGCGACAATAAAATTATTTTTCTATATCCTTGTTCAAAAACTGCATCTAAAGATGTAGCGATGTGGTCATTCATCGATGGAACTGAAATATCAAGAAGTGTAATTTTTCGATTCGACGAAAGTAATGAACATCCTTGATAATCTTCGGATTTTCCTGAAAGAAATAAATCAACGTGTTGCAATCCGCTAAAAACATCAAACATGTCATTCAACATCGAATAGTAGAGCATATCTATGTCTTCCCACGAAAGAGTAAAATACGGTTCGTCACCTTTTCCCCTTTCAAGATTGATTTGTTGCGACAGTACTATTAACGCTCTATCATTTTGCATAGGTGTGTTTTAATATATTATTATTCTCGAACAACCTTGACTTGTCGGATTCTTCGCTGACTCTTTTTTACGATAAAAAAAGTCAAATTCATAAAATGTATTTCTTCGTTTAATTCAGGTATCTTACCTGTTAGTTTATGTAAAAAACCACTTATTGTCTCATATTCATCGTCTTCGGGAATATTAGCAACGAACTTCTCATTAAAATCTTTGACGTTCATACGGGCATTTACTAATACAGTGCCATCTGCCGATGTCTCTATTTCTTTCAATACTTCATCATACTCGTCGTGAATCTCACCCACAATTTCTTCTAAAATATCTTCCATTGTAATAATACCTTCAGTTCCACCAAACTCGTCAACCACAATCGCCATATGAATATGTTGTTGCTGTAAGTCCCGCATCAGTTGGCTAATTTTTTTAACTTCAGGTACAAAATATGCAGGTCTGATAATATCGTGTAAAACAATTATATCCCGATGCTCCAGAAGGCTTATCAAATCTTTCGTATAAATTATTCCTATAATGTTATCGATCGAACCTGAAAAAACGGGCAACCTCGAATATCCTTCCTCAAGAACAATATTTACTAATTTTTCTCGTGCAGTTTCAATGCTTATTGCGACCACGTCGGTTCTAGGAATCATTACTTCTTTCGCAGTAGTATCGTTAAATTCAAAAATACTTGTAATTAATTCTTGTTCGGTTTTATCGATGGTGCCGCTTTTGGTTCCTTCTTCTAAAAGTATTTTAAATTCTTCCTCCGATACCCGCGCTTCGGAAAAGTTAGTCTGATCCTTGAACGGTTTTAATATCATATTACTAATACATCGCAATACATAGATTATTGGTCTGAAAATAATCGATAACGAAGAAAAAGGAAAAGCTATTATCATTGCCACAGGAACGGGAAATTTCAGAACGAGAGATTTAGGAACGAGTTCACCAACCACTATAGCGACAAAAGCTAATATTGGTATGACTATCGCGACAGAAATTAAATTAGAATATTCAGTAACTATCGGTATGGTCGATTCTTTAAAATAAGGCGCAATAGAACTTAGTGCATAAAGTCCACCTAAGAAAGATGCCAAGCTCAAACTAATTATAAACCCGACATTAGCTGTTGCTATCAAAGTTTCAGGATCTTTTTGAAATTTTTGAATTACTTTTGCCGCTTTACTACCCCGTTCAACGAGTTCTTTTATTACACTCCTTGGTGCAGCTAACAGAGCGGTTTCGCAACCAGCCATTATTCCCGAAATTAAGATGAAAAATAAAATTAATAAAAGATACGTCAATTAAACCTTTTAGATTGTTGTACATACTTACTAAATTAAATTTACGAGAAAGCTACCATATAACCAAACATCCTACTTAAGGTAAAGTTGATTTAAATTGCTGATAACGCTGTGAAAATAGATTATCTTCACTTGGTTGCGGATTACCTAACTTCTGCATCACTTTGTTTACATCGTCTATCCTATCTTGTGGCAATGGATGAGTTGAGAGTAAACGTTCAAGGCTGCCACCGCGTGCCCCTTTCTCGTTCATTACTTTGTCGAAGAAATATTTAATTGCTCCTGGATAATATTCGGTGCTCTGTAAATATTTTATAGCATACTCATCCGATTCTGTTTCATCGGCACGACTGTTAGCTAAAAAAGCTAATCCTGTAAATAAGTTTGCAGAGATTTCCGCTAACTGTGATGGCGAATCGCCTAATATCATAGAGAGAAGTAAACTCGCACCGTAATATTTTGTAAGTCGTTGTGTAGCGTGTCTTCGTTCTGCGTGTGCAATTTCGTGTGCTACAATTCCTGCTAATGTCGCCTCGTTATCTAAGAATTTCATTAAGCCGGTATAAACATATATATATCCTCCCGGTGTAGCAAATGCGTTGATTGTGTTGTCATCGTGGATTATTTCGAATGTGTACGTATATACCCCGCGCTTTTTGATCTCGGGTGAATTCAAAATTTTTTGTCCGATTTGTTCAACAAAATTTTTAACATCAGGTCTGTTTTGCAAAACGGGATACTCCGCAGGTTTACTTCTGATTTCTTGGTCAAGCTGTTGGCCCAATTTCACATCGTCACTATCTGAAAATATGTTAAACCCAATAGAAGCACAAGTAAAGGTTGATATCGCAAAGATAGCTATAAAGATTAAAATATTAAGTTGTTTTTTCATAACGTTCTCCTATTATTTTAATATTGAATTGATTCTAACATCAAACCGCACGCCGGTGCTGTTTGACCTATTTTATTTTTATTTTTTGTTAAAATATTTAGATTAAAATCGTCTAACTTTAAATACCCACGACCAACGTCCACCATGCAACCGACAAGTGACCTAACCATCCCGTGTAAAAATCTATTAGCTACAATTTCGTATTTAAAATATTTATTACTAACATTCCACTTTGATCTCGATACATTACACTTATAATTGTTAACCTCAGAATTGGCACGACAGAATACTTCAAAATCTGTTGCTTCTTTTACATTTATGGCACATTTTTCTAATAATTCAAAATCTAAATCATATTTTACGAACCACGAATATTTACGCATCAGAGCTGTCTGTTGGGTTGTAATCAAGTAAGAATACTTTCTTGACTTGGCGCTATATCTTGCATGGAAATCTAACGGAACTTCCTCTGCTTCTAAAACACGAACATCCTCTGGTAAAAAAGCCGCCATTCCAGTTTTGATCTTATTTATATCCAGCAAACTTTCGCAACGGAAATTTGCTGCCTGTCCGCGTGCGTGGACTCCGCTATCCGTTCTGCCAGCGCCTATCACGTTTACTTTTTCTTGAATTAACTGCATTAATGCATTTTCCACTTCACCTTGAACGGTGCGCCCGGAATTTTGACGCTGCCAACCAACGAAATCAGTCCCGTCGTATTCTAAAATAAATTTTATATTTCGCATGAATGCGACAATTAAAATGTCTTTGATATTTTTAATAAAATACCGTCCGGTTTATACATGTTTCCCAATATCTTTGTTTCAAACTCAATCGCTCCTGTCGTTTCAACTTGCTTGTTATAAATTTTGGCAGCTCGTCCAGCATTAACCGCACTTATTAAATGGTTCGCTAATATTGCACCCAACACAAAGTACGTATTGTTGTAAGCTCTGTCGCTCGCAATTCTTTGACTTTTATATCTTTGCCTTTCGGTGTCTGTATTCCATTTCCAATAATAATTCGAATTGGGGTCGTACAATTTTTCTTCTCGCCGTTCTTGCAATTTTCTTTCGTTATATTGATTTACATCGATATAATTTCCGATATCGACAAAAAACTGTTTCTCCTGTCCTGCAAGATTCACACCACCATGTGTTACAGCGAACTTCCTTCCATCATCACGCAACCAATCTCCATACGCATCTAACGAGAAATAAGTCAGCCATAAAGCTCCTTCGGCACCCGTCAGGTATCTACCTGTTTTATAATTTCCAACATAAAGTTCACCCATACCGGGTAATACTAATGAAAGTGCTGCGGCTAAAGCTACCGACTTTTTATTGTTTGTAGCTTTTAATTGATAATCGATAAACAATTCATCCTTAATTTTCAAATCATTGCGTGTAGTGTTCGTTTGTGAGAATGAAAGGTGAACACACATTAAAGTCAAAATAATAATTAATGATTGTTTCATGGTATTCTTTCAGAAGTTTTAAAAATAATCGATCCCTCACAATATTCGTCGAGGTATTTATCGATACGCGTTGTAATTATTTTATTTTCGAGTTGAGGAATAGCAGGTACTGATACTCGAATATAATTCGATGTCCAACCATAAATATGACCGTTTTGAGTTGTGATACTCTCGTACAGCACGGGAAGTTCTTTACCAATAAATTGTGTATAAAAGGAATGTTTCTTTTTACTACCTAAAAGCCGTAGTTTCTCATTTCTTAGATAACGAATTCTTGGCTCTACGATATCATTTGAGTTGATAGCTTGTGTATTCGGACGTTCAGAATATGTAAATACGTGTAAGTATGATATTGGTAAGTCGTGTAAAAAATTATACGTTTCTTCAAAATGATAATCTGTTTCACCGGGAAATCCCACAATCACATCGGTACCAATCGCTGATGTAGGATCATTTCTTTTAATATATTCAATAAGTTTTTTATAATCTTGAAGAGAATATCGACGACGCATTTGCTGAAGAATTTCGTTCGCTCCGCTTTGTAGGGGGATATGAAAATGATTGCATAATTTTTCGTTGCCTAAAATAAAATCAACCATCTCATATGAAAGAAGATTTGGTTCAATCGAACTTATGCGAATGCGTTCGATATCTTCTATTTTCACTAATTCTTTTAATAAAGAAAAAAGATTTGTATCATTATTTTTCCCAAAATCTCCGACGTTAACGCCCGAAAGTACGATCTCTTTAAATCCTTTTTCAACCAGCTTTCGCGCCTGTGCAACAGAAATTTCGATTGATTGGCTGCGGCTAAGTCCACGAGCCAGAGGAATTGTACAGAACGAGCATTGATAATCGCAACCATCTTGCACTTTCAAAAATGCACGAGTTCTATTATCTGTATCTCCAGAGAAGGCGATACCAAAGTCATCAGCTTCACTGAGATCCGATACAAATATTTTTGGAGGTCTTTCTTTATTAAAATTTTTGATAAGATCAAATATTTTATATTTATCTTTAGTCCCTAATACAACATCAACACCATCGATAGAAGCAATTTCTTCAGGTTTGAGTTGAGCGTAACACCCCGCTACAATAACAAACGCATTCGGCTTTTTACGCAGAACTCTTCGGATAATTTGGCGACATTCACGATCAGCTTTACTCGAAACGGTGCATGTGTTAATCACATAAACTTCGGCTTCTTCAGTAAAAGGAACCGTGTGAAACCCGTTTTCAACAAACTGCCTGCCTATTGTGGAGGTTTCAGCAAAATTTAATTTGCATCCTAAAGTATGTAGTGCAACGTGTTTCATAAATTAAAATTTATATAAAAAAGAGTTGACCCCTTACGAATCAACTCTTAACTACTACCGAAGAAAACAATAGTTATTTTTTACTCTCATCGGATGGAGCGATTTTATCTAATTCCTCGAATGAGGCAATTTCAGCCGGACGAGGCACTGCTACAAAATCTCTCAATATCATTGGTTGTAATTTGTATTTCGATACGTACTCATCGATAAGTTTCTGCTCTTTACCCTTTAAGTATTCGATTACCGAAAGAACAATTTTCTTGCTTTCTTTATCGAACTCAATTACTTTTAGGTCTAATTTGTCACCGACTTGAAATACATCAGCAATGTTTTTGAGCGGAGTTGTTGAAAGTTGAGAAGCCGGTACAAAGCCCTCTACTCCAAGCGGTAACTCGACAATTACACCCTTCTCGATTATACGGGTAAGCTCTCCTTGTACTTCGACACCCGACTTGTAAGTTGATTCAAAGGCATCCCACGGATTATCGTTTACTTGTTTGTGTCCGAGTGAAATTCTTCGTTGTTCAACGTCAACTCCTAGAATAACGATATCAATCGATTGATTCTTTTTAACAACTTCACCGGGGTGACGAATCTTCTTTGTCCAAGATAAATCGGAGATGTGGACTAAACCGTCAACACCCTGCTCCAATTCGACGAAGACACCAAAATTAGTAAGGTTGCGAACGACTCCTCTATGCCGCGAACCGATTGGGTACTTTTGTAATAAATTGTACCAAGGATCGGGCTCTAATTGTTTTATTCCCAGGGATATTTTTTTGTTTTCTTTATCTAAACTTAAAATAATACCTTCTACCATCTGTCCCATACTAACGATTTGCGACGGATGTTTGATGTGCTGAGTCCAGCTCATCTCTGAGATATGTATAAGTCCTTCGATACCCTTTTCGATTTCAACAAATGCGCCGTAATCGGCTAGCGATACGACTTTTCCGGCTACTTTCATACCAACAGGATATTTCTCTTCGATATTCTCCCAAGGATGTGGTGTGAGTTGTTTCAGACCGAGAGAAATTCGTTTCTTCGTTTCATCATAATCAAGTACAACCACGTTGATAACTTGATCAAGTTTTACGATTTCTGACGGGTGGTTAATTCTTCCCCACGATAGATCTGTAATATGAACTAAACCGTCAACACCGCCGAGGTCTATGAAGATACCGAAATCGGCAATGGCTTTGACTGTACCTTCTAATATTTGCCCTTTTTCAATGCTGCTTAAAATTGCATTACGCTGGTCGGTCATTTCTTCCTCAACTAAAACTTTATGACTGACCACAATATTTTCGGAAGGATGATTAATTTTTACAATCTTGAAATCCATCGTTTTGCCTACGAATTGATCAAAATCGCGAATTGGCTTTACATCTATTTGAGAACCGGGAAGGAACGCTTCGATTCCGAACATATCAACCACAAGACCACCTTTAATGCGGCGTAAAATTCTTCCTTGAAGAATTTCTCCCGTATCGTGAGCTTTGGTTACACGTTCCCATACACGCATGAAATCTGCCCGCTTTCTGGAAAGAACAAGTTGACCTTCTTTGTTCTCGATACTTTCTACAAAAACTTCGACTTCATCTCCGATTTTCAATTCATCTATATTCGGAAATTCGCTGATAGGTACGATGCCTTCAGATTTGAAGCCTATATCGATTGAGATTTCTGCTTCTCCAATTTGCACTATCTTCCCTTTGATAATTTCGTTTTCGAGGATGTTACCAAGTGAAGCATCGTAAATTTTTTTAAGATCGCTCATCTCTTTTTCGTCGTATTCTTTTTCCATGATCGAACTTAAAATAACTGATAAATCGTATTTGTGTTTTGTTGTTTTTTTCTGTACAATATCCAGGTTAGGATCTGGAACACTTGATTCATTGGTATCTTGTACTATTGACTCTTCTGACATTAAACCTCCTAAAGGTTATTATCTGCTTTCGCAGAATCGACCCGATAACACGTCTACTTAGCCAGTCATCAAAACTAAGTTGATGAGTATCGAGTAAGATTATTTTTTTATATGTTTATTAAGGATGACTTTATAAATTTTTCACTGATGAACAATTTAACGCGTTCCATCAACCAATGTGGTGTCGAAGTCGCTCCGGTTATTCCTACGCTCTCCGCACCTTCGAACCATTCGAGGAACAATTCATTTTCGTTCTCGATCAAGTAAGAGTTGGTGTTTACTTCCTTACAGATGCTGAACAAAACTTTTCCGTTAGAACTTGTTTTACCCGCTACAAAAAGGATCACATTGTTCTGTTTTGCAAATTCGCGTAACTTCTTCTCACGTCCGGATACTTGACCGCAGATTGTATCATTTACGATAAATCGAATCGCTTCGTCCTCGAAGGAATCTACAATCAATTCATTAACGCGCTTTTTCAACTCGTCGTGAATACTATAAAAAGCTGTTTTATCCATTGTCGTTTGCGAAAATAAAACAGTTTTTTGTGATAAATTTATTGACAGTACCTCTTCAAGAGAACTTATCACGATACCATTTCCATCCGTTTGTCCTAACAAACCAATTACTTCCGGATGATTCTTCTTACCGAAAATTACGATTTGATATTTTTTGTCAGTATAGTGACGGATTCTTTCTTGAACTTTTGTTACCACAGGACACGTAGCGTCAATCAATTTTATTCCGTATTTCTCAGCTTGTCGGTAAGTTTCCGGCGGTTCACCGTGTGCTCGGATTAAAACAGTCGAATTTGGAATTTTCGGAAAATCATCTCGATACACGGTCTTCAATCCCTTAGCTTCCAACCGACGGATTTCTTCAGGATTGTGAATAATTTCACCAAGACAGTACAGGTTTTGCGATTTATCTAATTCCTGTTCTGCCATGAAAATTGTTCTGACTACACCCCAACAAAATCCGGAGTTTTTATCTATGGTGATTTTCATTTACTGTTTATTATTTCGAGAGCTTTATCGACAATATAGTCGACTTGTTGATTGATAGTTAAATTCGAAGTATCTAAAATTAACGCGTCGTCAGCTTTACGAAGCGGACTCTCAGCTCTCTTCGAATCTTTTGTATCACGGTCTATTATATCTTTTACTAACTTATCGTAATCTACATTAGTTCCACTTTCGGCAAGTTCTTTTTGCCTGCGTTTTACTCTTTCATCTACACTTGCTACCATAAAAATTTTCAGGTCAGCATCTGGGACGACTACAGTTCCGATATCTCTGCCTTCAAGCACGACACC
>JBBINX010000025.1:0-14757 GCA_037443685.1 Ignavibacteriales bacterium | reverse complement strand
CACCGCACTAACGTTTTTTGTAACCTCGCGGCTGCGTATCGCATCAGTAACGTTTTTCCCATCTAAAAATACAGACACTGTATTTTTATTACGGTTGAATTCTATCACACAATTTTTCACAGTATCGTAAACGGATGCCTCGTCTTCGGGATCTACATTATATTCAAGAACTTTAAGAGTAAGTGCGCGATACATTGCGCCCGTGTCAATATGGAGATAATTCAGTTTCTCCGCTGTAAGTTTTGCGGTTGTTGACTTGCCCGATGCCGCCGGACCATCTATTGCGATTACAATTTTCTTCAATATTCAAAGATTTTTAATATTTTTTCGGAATAATATAGCAATATTTAAGGTAGGAAGCAAAACGTATTTTAAAAGAAAAACTTTAGGATATGAGGGTGAGTAATCTTTCTACTCGTATCTTAACGCATCGATTGGGTCGAGGTTAGCAGCTTTCCAGGCAGGATACACACCAAAAACGAGTCCCACGAATGAACAAACTAAAAGTCCGATAATCGTCCAATCGTATGGAATTATAGGTGGAACGCTCATTAATAAAGCGGCAATATTTCCAGCTAAAACACCTAAAAGAATTCCTATGACTCCCCCAACTTCCGATAAAATAATGGCCTCAAGTATAAATTGAGTTAGGATATTGTTTTTACGGGCTCCCACAGCTTTACGAATACCTATTTCTCTTGTTCGCTCTGTTACAGAGACGAGCATGATATTCATAATACCTACACCCGCCGCAATTAATGCAATCATACTGATTAACATAATTCCAAGGCGAACGTAATAAGTTACATCGTTAAATTGTTGTATGAGGGAGTCATTCGAAAATATATAAAAATCGTCTTCCCCTCCGGGAGGAACTTGTCTCGCAGCACGTAATATACCGCGGACTTGTTCGATGCAATCTTCGTACACTTCCGGGTTTTTTGCCTGAACCATGATATGAATGTCGCGCTCTTTTCCATAAACTCGAAAGAATGTGTTAAGCGGTATAACTATAAAATTATCCTGACTTCCTCCCAATCGCTGTCCTTTTCTTTCAATCACACCGATGACAGTATATAATTGCCCATCAATTCTGATTGCTTCTCCGATTGGGTCGGATTTCGGGAACAGCTTAGTTACTACATCCTGTCCAATAATTGCAATATTTCTTCCGCTTGCCAATTCGTCTTCAGTGTATAACCTACCTTCGGAGATTGACCAGTTGTTAGTTACAAAACCTTCGAGGTCTTCGCCGGCTAATTGCACATTAGGGTTAGTAGATATTCCTTTGACAGATTTGACGACTTTACCAAATTCCCACGCTTCTAAACCTACGGCTTGAGCAAAAGATGCGTGTTGCTTAACAGCCATTCCGTGTTGAAGTGTAATTTTTTTTCTATTTCGGTATTTTGCGCGATTTCCATCACCCATCTGAAAACTCGGAAAACGTTGCACTTGAAAAGTATGAGAACCTAATTGAGTCATACCACTCTCAATCGAGTTTCTGAGGACCCCCATTGCAGTCATTACCGCAATAATTGAAAAAACTCCGACTGCGATACCGAGTAAAGTTAATACTGACCTGAGTCTGTTGATACGAATAGCATCTATAGCCATCAACAAACTTTCTTTTATTTCCAAAAAAATCTTTTCAAAAATTATAATCATTATTCATACCTTAGCGCATCTACTGGGTTAAGGCGTGACGCACGGTAAGCCGGTAAAAAACCAGATATCACACCAACTAAGAGGGAAATTATTATGGCAATTATAACTACTTCGAGCGGCATAGCTGTAGGTAATATTTGATTAGCAATGAGACTAAGTGGATAAGCCACTATCAACCCTAAAAAACCGCCGAACAAACAAATGATAGATGATTCGATTAAGAACTGCAGAAGAATTGTTCTCCGTTTGGCACCGATTGCTTTTCGTATACCGATCTCTTTTGTCCTTTCTGTAACCGATACAAACATAATATTCATTATACCGATACCACCAACGAACAACGATAATCCTGTGATGAAGAATCCGACGGCAGCAATTACTGCAGTGATTGTCCCGAATGTCTCGGTTAATAATTCTTGTTGATTGATATTAAAATCGTCTGGTTGCGACGGTTTCAGCATCCTTGATTTCCGTATAATTCCTCTTAATTCTTCTTTGACATCCTCAATATCTGCCATACTCGAAGCTTTGACTTGTATCGTAACATCTCGTCTGGCACCAAAACTTGACATAAAAGATTTAATGGGAATAAAGACGCGATTGTCAGATGTGAATATTCCAAAAAGTCCACCTTGTTTCTCAAACACTCCTTGAATTCTATAAGGTTTTCCACCAACTTTAATCATTTTTCCGATTGGGTCTTCATTAGGGAAAAGGTTCTCTGCAATGTTAGCGCCTATAACGCATACAGGTCTTCCACCGTTAGATTCTTCCTGCGAAAAAAATCTACCGTCTTTCATTGTCGTTCCCGAAGTATTAACGTATTGATAAGTTGTGCCAGTTAGGAAAGAATTCGACATTACTCTGTCACCGTATTGTGCAGGTCTCACAGTGGCAACACTCGGTGCTACTGCATCAATAAAATTGGCTTGTCTTTCTATATCGTCAGCTATATCAACAGTTATATCTTTTCTATTTCGATATGTCCACCAGTCTCCGTGTCCTACCCACGGAAATTTTTGAATATAAAGCACATCGGCTCCAAACGCTGATGCGCTTTCCTCAAATTTCCTATCTACACCTTCTATTGCTGTCGCCATTAGAGTTACCGAAACAATCCCGATTATGATACCTAGAGTAGTAAGCACCGACCGCATTTTGTTAGCACGGATTGCGTAAAATGCAATACCTAAACCCTCAGTTATTTCACTTATTAGATTCATATCGGATTGACGAATTTTCTATTTTCAACTATGTTGTCGGATTCGATATGTCCATCTCTCAAACGAATAATTCTTTTAGCGTGTTCAGCTATATATTCTTCGTGTGTAACTAAAATAATCGTATTGCCTCTCTGATGAACTTCATTTAACAAAATCATAATCTCATCGCCTGTCTTGGTATCAAGATTACCTGTTGGTTCATCGGCGAGGATGATTGATGGTTTTGTTACAAGCGCTCTTGCAATCGCTACGCGCTGGCGCTGACCGCCTGAGAGTTCATTAGGTTTATGCATCATACGGTCGGCTAAACCGACTTGATCGAGAGCTTGTTTAGCGAGTTGTCTACGCGTAGTTTTATTTATACCAGCATAAATTAACGGCAATTCAACGTTATGCAAAGCGTTTGACCTTGCGAGCAAATTAAAAGTTTGAAATACAAATCCGATTTCTTTATTCCTTATTTTCGCGAGTTGATCGTCATTCATTTCGCTGACGTTTATTTTATTGAACTCGTACGAACCCGATGTGGGTGTGTCCAAACAACCAAGTATATTCATCAATGTCGATTTACCCGACCCCGAAGGTCCCATAATTGCAACGTATTCGTTATCTCTGATTACAACATCAATGCCGCGCAAAGCCTGTACTTCTTCAGCGCCACCCATATCGTATATTTTCTTAATCTGTTTCAGATTTATTATATCCATTTTAATATTTTCCGTTTAATTTTTTATGGATTTCTTTTTATCGGTATCAGTTTTTATTTTGGAGCCGTCTTCGAGTTCTCGGCTGATAGCTTTAAAGCTTGCTGTGATAACTTTATCACCTTCTTCGAGACCTTCCGTGATTTCGATATAAGAATCATCCGATATTCCTCGTTTGACCTCAACCATCTTAGCTGTACCGTCGTTATTACTTAAAAACACAACTTCCTTGGTCGAGGTTTCTGCTTTTTGCTTTATTTTTTCAAGACTGACAATTTTTACGTCAGGCGATTCTTCTTCCTGCTTCTCTACTTTTTCCACTTTCGGTTGTCGTGTTGTTACGCATTGGATTGGAACTGCGATAACATTTCCCCGCGTTTCTGTTTCAATTGTGGCAGTCATAGACATACCGGGTCGAAGAATTACGTCTTTATCTATAATTCGGATTTTCACTTCAAAATTCGTTACCTCTTCTTGAGTTCCGAATCCTTTTGTTTTTGCGGTATTAGCAATTTCATAAACTACTCCATTAAATTTTCTATTCGGGAATGCATCAATATCTATACGCGCAGTATCATTGATTGAGATTAGGACAATATCATTCTCTCCTACGTCAACACGGCATTCCATCCTAGATAAATCGGCAATTGTCATTACAGCAGTTCCCTGAAATTGACTTGTACCTAAAACTCTTTCTCCTATCTCTACTTTTAGTTGAGTTACTGTACCTTCCATCGGTGAATATATTGTGGTTTTTCTTAAATCTTCGTCGGCTTGATTCAATGCTGCTTGTGCTTGTTCGTAACCGGCTTTTGCGACTTCATATGCAGTTTTTGAGAGATCGAGTTCAGCATCGGATACTAACTTTTTCTCGAAAAGGTCTTTGATGCGTCTATAATCATTTTGGACACGCTGTAGGGTAGCCCCACTTGATGCAACTCCTGCTGCCATTTGATCGCGTCTTGCTGCATAAAAATCAGGTTTGATTTTTAGAAGCAAATCGTTCTTTTTAACCTTCTGACCGTCTCTGACAGGTAAGTTTATTACTTCTCCACTAACTTCGGGAGTGATAATTACTTGTATCTCGGGATAAATTTTCCCCGTAGCTGTAACGATTTGTGTAATAGTACGTTTCTTTACCTCTTCAACCTGAACGGGTATAATCGGAACCTTCTTACTTCCCAGCAGAATGACTAAAACTAATGTGATTAAGAGAATTCCCCCTATGGAAAATATTATAATTTTTTTTCTTTTCGATTTTTTATTGTTTGTCATTTTATGAAATTCCTAATATGATAATTTTTAGTTTGAAATTTTTCCTAAAACAAATTCCATTTGTTTCTTGGCAAGAAGGTAGCCTATGACTGAGTTGACTTTATTACTTTGGGCATTAGTGTGGTTCGCATTAGCAATCAACAAATCTAAGAGTGTCCCCGCCCCTAAATTGTATTTTTCTTCAGCAATTTTTCTGTCCATTTCAGCGGAAAATACGCTCGTTTGTGTTACATTCACTTGCTTTTCGATCGCTTCAAGGTCGAGCCTGGCTTTTTGAATTTCTACTGCAATCTGCCTTCTGAGTTGATCTAATTGGTATTCCGAATTCTTTTTTGTAATTTTTGCCTGCTCGATTATATTCTGTGTCTGAAAGCCGTTAAAAATAGAGAACGATACAGTTAACCCCATATTCAAATTTCTGTTATCCGAAATACTTGATAATTTTTTATCACTTATTCCATACGACGCATTGCCGTATAAATTCGGATAAAGTCCTGAACGGGCGATTGTTAGATTCGACTCTGAGGCATTTAAGTTTTGAATCGAAGCCAAGTAATCCGACCTGAGTTCTGTTGCCTGCTTGAAAAGTTCATCAACATTAGAATATTGTTTATTCACGATGTCGAACTCTGCAGTATCTATATCTGTCTGGATTCCATCAATGTCAAAATCATAACCTGTATATTCGTCTAAAGCAAGAAAAAGTAGCAAGTCGGCTTTCGCCTTTTCATAATTATTCTGTGCAGTAATTAGAGCCAATTCATCATTACCAGTTGTTACACGCTGTCGATAAACATCGGCAAGCGAAGCTGAACCAACTTTATTTGTCTCTTCGATTCTTTCTAATTGTCTGCGGCTTCTTTTTAAATTTTCTTCGTTTACTTTTAATAATTGATATGTGCGAACAACATTTAAGAAGAGTTGATGTGTTTGATAAATCGTACTTTCTTTAACGCGATTATAAGTATATTCAGCAGACCTAATGTTTGCATCAGCCCTGCTAATATTTGCTATATTAGCAAAACCGTTAAAAAGAGTTATACTGCTCGATATTGAACTATTGTATGAGTTTGAAGCTGAATAACCCGACGAACCCGGAATTTCGATAGTTCCATAACCAGGAATGTATTGTTGACTAGATCCAGTGGCTGGTCTCCAATTTTGAGTCCGTTGAAATCCTCCACTCACACTTAAAGATGGTAACAAACCTCCAATTGCTGGTTGTCTCGAATGTATTTGCGATTCCTTATTATTTTTAGATTGTAGAGTAGATAGATTTCGTTCTAACGCGATGTCAATCGCTTTCTCTAAATTAATCATTTTACTCGTTTGACTTTGTGCTAAACTTGTAATGATTAGAAATAATATACCTATTATGAATTTTTGTTTCATTTAATATGTCTCCAGATGTTCAATTTTTATAAAAATCAATTGTTTGACGAATTATATAGTAAAAAGTTTCAATGGAACGCTTACTGTCGTGATATTATTTTATCTTTAATTTGATGTAAATATTCAACAGCCGCATCATGTTCGTTAGGGATAATGCCACTTAATATAGCATTTTCGATTTCTTTTTTCAAAATACCGACAGTTTTCCCCGGCTCCAGACCGAATATAAGCATAATTTCATCCCCACGAACTGGGGGCTGCCAATTTCGCATCCTGTCTTTTTCTTCTACTTCTTTCATCTTCTCGAGTACCTGATCGTAATTTTTAAGGTACTTCGAAACTTTAAGTGGATTCTGTGAAGTAATATCCGCTCTGCAAAGTATCATTAAATCATCTATCAATTCACCCGCTTCGAACAAAACTCGCCGCACAGCTGAATCGGTTATTTCTTCTGATACTAATACCATCGGTCTCAAATGCAGCCGCACTAGTGCTGTTACGTAAGGAAGCTTGTCCATCGGTAGGCGCATTCGTCTGAATATTCCTTTCATCATTCGCGCACCGATTTCTTCGTGCCCGTGAAAAGTCCAACCTATACCAGGTTTAAAATCTTTCGTGCGGGGCTTTGCTATATCGTGCACAAGTCCAACAAAACGCATCCAAACATTTTCTGTCGATTCAGCGATTGAGTCAACAACTTTTAATGTGTGAAGCAGAACGTCTTTATGATGATAATCGTTCCGCTGGTCAACTCCAGCCATATCGCTCAGTTCAGGAAATATAATTTTGGCAATACCTGTTTCTTGCAGCAGATGTAATCCCGTAGAAGGTTTTGGTAATGCAAGGATTTTGAAAAACTCGTCAGTGATTCGTTCTTGAGATACAATCTTCAGTCGGTCTTTCATTTTTTCCATTGCTAGTTGCGTCTTATCCTGAATCCCGAATTGCAACTTACAAGCAAACCTAACTGCACGCATGATGCGTAATGGATCGTCATCAAAAGTTTTTTCGGGATCGAGAGGAGTTCGAATTATCCGGTTTTTCAAATCCTCTTCGCCCTTGAATGGGTCTTCAAGTTTACCGTATGTGTTTTTGTTGATCGAAGCGGCTAAAGTATTAATCGTAAAATCACGACGAGATAAATCTGCTTCGAGCGAGCTATTTTTGATAAGTGGTTTACGCGAACCTCGCTCATAAGATTCTTCTCTTGCAGAAACAAATTCAACCTTGCCGTTATCCAAAGGAAGCATAGCAGTGCCGAATTTTTCATAAGTAATCACTTTACGAATACCAAAAACTTTTGCTACGAGATTAGCAAAGGTTATTCCGTCGCCAATCACCATAACGTCAATATCTTTAACTTCCTTTCCTAATAGTTTATCACGAACATAACCACCTACTACATATGCAGTAGTTCCGTTTTTATCTGCAAGTGTACCAATATTTTTGATAATTTCGTTTTCGATATTTATATATTTTGTTTTCTTACTCATTCTGTTTTCTGATTTTTTCAGACACTGCGTGTGCAACTTCGAGGGCACATAAACCATCTTCGGCTGTTACTTCTGGCGTACCGTTGTATCGAACAGCATTAACAAATAATTCTAATTCGTATTTCAGAGCGTTAATTTCTTTTCTAATCGGACGTTCGTAAATAATCTTTTTATTCTTGCTTCCGGCTTCGATTTTACCTAAAAGTCTTGTGGATTCTATGTGTTCATTGTTTTCGTCGACAAGGCGGAAAACTTCAGAAGTCCCTTCCGAAAAATCCAAAGATATGTATGCATCTTTCTGAAAGATTCGCATTTTTCGCATTTTGTTTTTTGAAATTCTACTCGCTGTAACATTTGCCACACAACCATTTTTGAACTGGAGGCGCGCATTTGCAATATCTATCGTATCGGTAACAACACCTACACCGTTAGCCGCGATGCTTTCTATTGGAGATTTTACCAAGCTCAAAACGATATCTATATCGTGAATCATAAGGTCGTGAACGACAGCGACGTCAGTACCGCGCGGGTTGAATTGCGCCAATCTGTGCGACTCAATAAAAAGGGGAGCAATTGCGATGCTTCCTAATGACATCAGAGCCGGATTAAACCGCTCGACGTGTCCGACTTGTATCTTTACACCATTTAACTTACTTGCGCGTATTAATTCACGCGCTTCATCAGTTGTCTCAGTTATCGGTTTTTCGATGAAAATATGTATTTTTTTATTGATAGCTTTGAACGCTACATCAAAATGCGTTTTTGTGGGAGTTGCAATACTTACTGCATCAACTTTTTCGAACAATTCATCTATTGAATCGAATTTCTTAGTGTTAAACTCTGTCGCGATCTTCTGAGCCAAATCGTGATTCAAATCGAACACACCTATCAAGTTAACCAACTCAATCATCGAAAACATTTTTGTATGCAAAGCACCTAAATGTCCTACTCCTACTACACCAATATTCAGTTTTTCCATCCCACCCCCTATTCATTTTTATTATTGATTTTGTAAACTGTATAATAAGCTGTTTCCATATTCGAAAGTCCTAACCCGAAAACGGTTTTAAAAAATAATGGTTCAATGTCGGGTTGGATTAAATCTTTTGGTTTGCTTGACCGGTGAACCAAGTAATCGGATTTGCACACTTCTCTATAGATTTTATTTTCAATTAAATCCTGATACGACATTCCACTTCTTAAATATTTAAGTATTTGTGGCGACACAAGACCTGCAGCATCGCATATTTTTCTTTGTGAATAATAACCGACAGCCCCAATGTCAGGAATGAAAACTGTTGCATCAGCGGGAGTATTCTCTTTTAGCCAATTACCAATCGGTATAAAACATTCACTCATTCCCTCAGTAAAAGAATTTATATTCGCCTTTACATAATTGTGATAAATAAACTGATTTTGTACCATTATAAAAGCTGTAAGTAAAAACATCAATGAAAAAGTGAAACGTTCAAACTTAAATTTATTTAATATATAAATTGTGAACGAATAAGAATAGATAATGAAAACCGGAACAATCAACAGTAAGTATCTTGATATTATATTCGCTTGCGTGAACAAATAGATAAAAATCAAACCGAACGCCCAACAAATTGGTAAAATATTAATACGCAGCCAAATTTTCCTTTTTATAGAATCCAACAATAGATAAATAAAACCGATGACAACAATAGAGAAAGTTAATGCCTCGGTAATTAACAGAGTTTTAAACAAATCTGTGAATGTCCATTGGAAATCGTCTAACTTAAAACCTAATCCTGCTTTAGCTATTGCTGTATTTGAAATGATCGTACCGAAATTGAAGTAAGCATAAATTAACCAAGGAAGCACAACAACCCAAAATAATAAAAAACCGACAATTATCAACCGAGTCATCCTCTTCTTATCTATCGAGTTAATAAATATATTGACGAACACGATAATTGTTAATAAAAAAGTTTCCGGACGAGTTAAATTTAACAAACCACCGAAGATAATTGCAACAAGATAATTTTTCCTCATCGAGTAAAGAATCACAAGTAAGGTTAGTAACACTGCTAAGGAAGTTTCCATACCCGTCGCTGTCCATCTGACGAGCCAAGCGTTCAATGAAAAAACCAACGTGGCTAATAAGGCAAATAATTGATGTTTTAAAATTTCAACAGCTAATAAAAAAAATACAATAATGGCACTGCATGCCGCAACAATGTCAATAACCTTAGCAGTTAATAAAAAATCCAACCCCAAAAACCCACCAAGTGATATCAAAAGGGTCCAGAGCGGACTCGTTGTTCCGTAAGTGGGTTCACCGGCATTGAAGGCAAACCCGTTGCCCTCTGTTATGTTTTTTGCAAATTTTAAATAAATGAAAGTATCGTCGGGAGTGTAATCGAAATGGGCAATAACGGAAAGATAAAATATTAGCATTATCACAAGTAAACCCAATATAATTATACGTTTCGACCAGGTTTGATTATTCAAACTTTGGGGCTCCAAAATTTGTTAAACTTGTTTTTAAAAAATTCTTGAATTCCTCTACATTTTCAAAAATAAAATCAACATCCATCTGTAATACTTTCTCTTTGCTGTATGAATCCCAGACAACTGCCGCAATTTTGATCCCCGCTTCGTGTGCAGCTTTAACATCTGCGACTGCATCACCGACCATTAAAACATTATCTGCTTTCAATCCGAAAAAATTAATGATTTTGCGAATCCCTTCAGCGGATGGTTTGTGATTTTTAACATCCGAACCGGTAACTATCATTTCAAAATACTGTTTGATATTAAACTCTTCTAGCGTGATGAGAGTGCTTCGTATTCCTTTACCGGTGAAAACCGCCATAACTATCCCCTGCATCCGTAAGAATTCCAATATTTCAACAATTCCAGGGTATAACCGTGCTAAAGTGTTATGATTTTTCCTATAGAAATCGAGAAAGTCCGCTAATGCTGCTTCATTTTTATCAGAACCGACTAATTTTTCTATTGTAACTTCTTCCGGCGGACCGAACATTGCCGTTATCTGCGATGGTGTATATATTTCATTCAAATACTTTTTCGAAAAGTGATTAAATGAAGAAAAAATCAATTCATTCGTTTGGGTTAAAGTACCGTCGATATCAAAAATGATGCAGTTTATTTTTTTCATATTTTCGTTTAAATATATCAAATATGGGTAAGAATAACAAAATTTGTTTTTAATCCTTTAGTTAATTATTTTATTTTAACATTTTTTTGAAAGGCATTCGTAAATATGTACCGTTTATTAGGATTCTCATTATTATTAGCTTCTTATTTAAACTCCCAACCGATAACACCTCTTGTTGATTTAGCGCCTATCGGACAAAAATTAGAAATTATATATAAAAATTTATCACCAACAGATGACCTAAAAATTTGGATCTATTTTAAAGACAAAGGACCATTAGAAAAACAGACAAACCTTAACGCAAAGCAACACTTAACCGATCGAGCAATCCAACGACGATTAAAAGTTCTACCTGAAAATAAAATTGTCGATGGAAGAGACTTGCCAGTGTATCAGGAATACATTAACATCGTTTCGACAATGCTTAAAAAGGAACGGCAGCATTCGAAATGGTTTAATGGTATTAGCGCCATAGCCACAAAAACACAGATCGAGTCGCTCAGACAACTACCTTTTGTGAGAGAAATTGAAATCGTTGCTGATTATGGAAAAGCCAAACCAGAACCTATCGAGGAAGAAACAGAATCAAATGATCTCTTTACTGTAGTAGATTCGTTAAACTATGGTACAGGGCGAAAACAGGTTGACCAAATAAATGTTATTCCATTGCATAATAGAGGTATTCGCGGACAAGGTGTGCTTGTGGGAGTATTCGATAATGGCTTTCGTCTATTGTCACATGAATCGTTCGCCACGATGAATATTGTCGCTAGTTATGATTTTGTAGATAACGACCCAAATCCAGCGCCACCACCTTCAGCTCCAAGTAGTTATGGTGCACACGGTGTAAACACACTTTCAACAATAGGCGGTTATAAAGCGGGTCAGTTGATCGGACCGGCATATCAGGCAAATTTTCTTTTAGCTCGTACAGAAAATGATGCGTACGAACGCCCGATAGAAGAAGATAACTGGGTTCGTGCAATCGAATGGGCTGAAAGCTTGGGAGTTGACGTTACAAGCACTTCATTAGGTTATCTAACCTACGATTCTCCCTATCCAAGCTGGACGTGGCAAAATATGAACGGAAATACTACTTTAATTACTCGTGCGGCGAACAGAGCGGATTCACTTGGTATTATCGTGGTAAACTCTGCAGGAAATGAAGCAAGTGTTGGTACGCCGAACACATTAATAGCTCCTGCCGACGGATTTAACATTATAACAGTCGGAGCGGTCGATTCATTCGGTGTACGATCGTCTTTTAGCTCTTATGGACCAACATCGGATGGAAGAACAAAACCGGATGTTGTGGCCATGGGGACTTCTGTGAAGGTCGCTAGTGCGTCTAACACTACCGGATATAGTCGTTCAAGTGGAACATCGTTTTCTTGTCCACTCGCAGCAGGTGTTGCCGCCATCGTCCTCTCGGCACATCCTTCTTTAACTAATAATCAAGTGCGCGAAGCATTAAAGCGCACTGCGAGCCGCAATAAAAATCCGGATAATTATTACGGTTGGGGTATATTAAATGCAACCACCGCTGCCGATTTTTATAAACCAAACATTTATCATACACCAGTTTCAGGAATTCAGTTGAACATGTCGATTACAATTACTGCGATTGTCAATTCGGTCATTTCATTAAAATTAGATTCTTGTAAAGTTGTTTATGGAATTAACGGCTTATTTACAAATTTTATCAACTTACAACCTACTGGAAATCTTAACGAGTATTCGGCGACGATTCCACCTATGGGTATGAGCAACATAGTAAATTATTACATCACAATCCAAAATATTGATAAAGATTTGGCCAAATCACCAACTAATGCACCTATAGATTTTTATACATATACAATTGGTGGAACAACAACTACTCAACAACTCGCTTCGGGCTGGAATTTAGTTTCGATACCACTCCGACTATCAGATTATCAAGCATCTGCAATATTTCCTTCTGCAGCATCACAAGTTTATGGTTTTCAAGATATATATATCATACAAACAACACTTCAAAATAATAAAGGATATTGGGTAAAATATAATTCCAATCAATCGATTGAATTAACCGGTTTTCCACGATTGGTCGATACAGCAATAGTATCAACGGGATGGAATTTGATTGGAGGTTTATCAAACTCTGTTTCAGTAAGTAGTATCGTTCAAGAACCACCCGATATTATCGAGTCATTGGTCTACGGCTATAATAATAGTTATGAAATTGCAAACGTCATCGAACCTGGAAAAGGATACTGGGTGAAAGTGAATCAAAATGGAAAGTTGTTTTTAAATTCAAATAATCATTGATAGTCGTTTATTAAAGAAAGATTAAATCTACGATGAAAAAATAATTTAATCCCGATAGCCTCCGAGACAGAAAAACATGGATTTAACTGATATATGCAGATGAATATCAGTGTAACCTGTTTAATCGGTGTGCATCTGAGCTCTATTTTACAGAAGTCTCTTATAGGAAAAATCCTCGTTTCCACCGCCACAATCATAATAGCATTTCACCCTACAGCTTTTCCTCTTTTAGGTTCAAACTAATATTTAAAACAGGAACGGCGTCAGATATTTCAGAAATTAGAAGTCCGAAGATGATGACAGCGCCCCCGATTATTCCCAGAGAACCAATAATCTCACTTAAGAGCAGATAAGCAATCACGGCGGCAAAGACAGGTTCGATTGTATAGATAACTGCGGCACGGGTTGGCGTAGTTTCTTTTTGCCATTTTGTCGATAAATATAATGTCAGGATGGTCGCGAGTATCACCAAATAACTAAATGATAAAACTAAATTAGAAGTGAGCCGGATGAATATATCTTCTATCATAAGTGCAGCAAACATGCTTATTAATCCATTCGTCAAGATTTGAACGAATGTTAGTCGTAACGGATCGCCTTCTTGTGTTGCCATATCGAGATACACAATATAAACAGCAAATACGATGGCGCAGACTAAATTCAGACCGTCACCAAAGTTGAACTCTGCCCCTTTTGGTGAAGTCAATAAATAAAGACCTACGGTAACAATCAAAACACCTAAGATATTGCCAAGTCGAGGCGCTTTTTTTTCCATAATGAATTGGAATATCGGTGTGAATATTACCATAGTTCCCGTAAGAAATGCCGCTTTAGAAGCAGTAGTAAATTGTAACCCGATCGTTTGTGTCGCAAATCCGAAAAATAATAAGATGCCTAATATACTCCCTTTTTGTATTTCAACTAGTGTGATTCCTTTTATTTTCTTATTAAAAATAAGAATTAATATAGCAGCAGCTAATAAAAATCTAACTCCAATGAAAAATAGTGGTGAAGTATCGTTTAACGCTCCTTTTACAATTGCAAAAGTCCCTCCCCATATAACCGTTAGAGAGAGAAGTATTATTTCTGCTTTGTGTTGTTTATTCAAATTTATCTATTAATTTTTTGATATTCGATATTCGTAGTTCGACAGAAATTACCAAGAATTCAAAATTATTATTTGGTACTAAAACACAAAAGCACGAAATTTCATTAAGTCAAGGGTCTAAAGTTTTAAAAATAGTAATTGCTGCATAACCTATTTTTTCCCTTGATTTCAGATGCTTCGGGTTGAGGCTCAAATTTCTAATTGTGAGTTTTTGTATCTTAATAATTTTGTGGCTTATTTTGTCCCGATTTTGTCGGGATTACTACTTCTGAGTAGTTATGTTCTACATTCGAAATTCATTTCTGGTTTTACTATACATCTTCATAACTCTGAAACAGTTTTCCCCAATCAGTTTCCGCTTTCCACTTTTGAAAAATTTTCTTATCGACGAAGGGCCAGCGGTAGTAATCGTGATAAAGTTCTGAACCCAAAACAA
>JBBINX010000024.1:1582-24598 GCA_037443685.1 Ignavibacteriales bacterium | reverse complement strand
ATCTGGGCAGAACTTGCTGTAGGCATTTTCGGAACGCCGTTTGGCGGGAGTTAAAACTTTGACAAGAAAAGACTATCAAATTTTTGTATAATCAAATGAATAAACATGTTAATTTAACTTGCATTAAAATATGCAACAACCGTTTTGAAGCCGAGATGATAAAAAATTATCTCACGATTTATGAAATCGATTCAATCATTTCCTCTGACGACTTAGGTGTTGTAATTACAGGTAACTATACAGCAAGAGGGGTTAAGATATTAGTCAAACAGGAAGATGCACAAAAGGCAATTGAAATATTAGAAAGTGATGATTTTATAATCGACTCATCTTCACCAATCGAATAAAGCTTCCATAATGATAACTCAAAAATCAATACAAGAATTGCTATCTCAAAAAAACTTAGCGGTTGTTGGTGTTTCTCACACCGGAAAAAAGTTTTCAAATATTGTTTATAAAGAATTAAAGTCAAAAGGATTTCGGGTTTTCCCCGTAAATATAAAAGTAGAAAATATTCTTGGTGAACGCTGTTATCCCAACCTTCGATTGCTGTCCGAAAAAGTTGGTGGCGCAGTGATAATTACAAAACCTTCAGAGACGGAAAAAATTGTCCGTGAAGCTTCCTCTCTGGGAATAAAACATATTTGGATACAGCAAGGCGCTGAATCGGTTGAAGCAATACGTTTCTGCAACGAGAATAATATTAACGTAATACACGGCGAGTGTATTCTAATGTTTGCTGAACCGACAGCTTTTTTCCATCGTGCTCATCGCTGGATGCGGGGAGTGTTCGGCAAATTACCAAAATAAGTTTATACTTTTTCGAGATTTCATAGCCTAAGAAATAGCCACGAATAACACTAATTAACAGAAATAGATACGTGAGCGTTATACGTTAGTTGATAGAGACAAATGCCTGACACAATTTTTCAGCCAAGAATAGCGTTCGATAGAAAATTCTGGATAACAAATGACAAAGATTGGATTTTGGGATTTGGAATTTATTTGGATATTGATCCTTACGTTTTGGAATTTATCAGAATGTTGAATTGCGGGAAATAGGATCAGCTATGTCTGACCGAAACAATATCTCCATCCTTCACAATGTATTCTTTCCCTTCGAGCCGCCATACACCTTTTTCTTTACACTTCGCAAACGAGCCGTTCTCAATAAAATGGTCGTAATGAACTACTTCTGCCCGGATGAAATGATCGTAAAAATCTGAGTGAATTACAGACGCGGCTTCCTGTGCTGTCATTCCTTTCCTTATTGTCCAAGCCCTGCACTCATCTTCACCGACTGTAAAAAACGACTGCAACCCCAACAAATCGTAAGAATTGCGGATTAAACGGCTGAGCGTCGATTCGGTTATTCCATATTCAAGCATAAACGACCGCGCTTCATCAGGCGGTAATTCCGCGATTTCCATTTCGATTTTTCCAAAAAAAACATCGACGTTGATTTGCTTGGAATTGAATATGCTGCGCACATTGACGCTAACTTCTTCCTGAGTGTGAACGGCACCCTCGGATAAGTTTAGAACAAGTAAAACCGGTTTGACAGAAAGCAATTGGTAACCACGTAATATTTTCATCTCTTCTCTATCAAACTCGAGATTTCTTATCGGAGTAGAATTTTCGAGAGCTGTCAAACATCTTTCAAGCATTAACAACTCCTTCGGGTTAAACGGTGCGCCTGATTTCTTAAAATTATTTTTAATGCGCTCAACTCTTGATTCGATGAGCGCCATATCGGAAAGTATAAACTCGCTCTCCATCATATTAATGTCGCGCAGGACATCTAAACTTCCTTCCGGATGCGGTATCGAATCGTTCTCAAATAATCTAATAACTTGTAGCAGTGCATCTGTTGTTTTCACTTTGTCTAAAAATTTTGGTGTGAATTTTACCGAACCGCTTTCACCTTTCTGCAATTCATCGATCTCTGTGAACTCGATTACCGCAAAGTTCTCCTTCTTCGGACTAAAAAGTTCTATTAATCGCGACAATCGTTGGTCGGGAATTTTGATAACTGACTGATTACTTCCGTACTTTTTATCTTCTGTGTCTTTTACGTATGCCTTGTTGATTGTTTGAAAGAGAGTGCTCTTTCCGGACGAAGGCAATCCTATTATGCCTATTTTCACTTAAATACCTTACTATTGATAATTCTGTAAATAATAACATTAAATATAAGAAATTTTAAGGAGGATTCATATCCCATTATTCCATCCTTTTTCGTATATTTAGCATAATGCTTCTACTTCAAAACATATCAATCCAGTTCGGCGGTGAGTATTTGTTTAAAAATCTCTCGTTGCAAATCGGTGCTCACGACCGAATTGGTCTTGTCGGCGCCAACGGTACAGGTAAGACGACGCTGTTAAAAATATTAGTTGAACTAATACAGCCGGGTACTGGAAATGTACACAAAGCTAATTACGTTTCGGTCGGATACCTTCCACAAGACGGTGTCGCGTGGTCGGGTAAAACACTCTTCGAAGAAGCCAAAACTGCATTCGACAATATTGTTGCAATCGAAACTCAGCTCAAAGAAATTAACAGTCAATTGCGGAACTTTGATTCTACAAGGACCGACTCAGACGACCATCAAGAGTTAATCGAGATTCAGGGAGAGCTTCAGCATAAGTTAGAAAGTCTGGATGCATACAGAATGCAGTCCGATATTGAAAAAGTTTTAATGGGGCTCGGATTCAGTATCGAAGATTTCAACAGATTGACTGATGAATTCAGCGGTGGCTGGCAAATGCGCATGGCTCTTGCAAAACTTTTACTAAGCAATCCTTCGCTTTTACTGCTCGATGAACCGACAAACCATCTCGACCTCGATTCTTTAAGATGGTTGGAAGATTATCTCAAATCCTACAACGGGTCTATCATACTTGTCTCGCACGACAGAGCATTCCTCGATAATATGACAACCAAAACTCTCGCGTTAAGCAACGGGAAATTAGAAAGCTATGCCGGTAATTACAATTTCTATGAAGCAGAACAACAGAAGAGAAAAGAACTTCGCCTAAATGCAGCAAAAAACCAGCAGCAACAACTAAAGCAAACACAGCAATTTATTGAGCGATTCCGGTATAAAGCTACGAAAGCAAGACAGGTTCAGAGTAGGATAAAACAATTAGAAAAAATCGAATTAATTGAGATCGAAGGAGAGGAGAAGGAAATTAGTTTCAGTTTCCCTCAACCAAAGCAATCGGGTGCTGTTGTCTTAGAAATCCAAGATTTAACGAAACGGTTTCACACCCAATTCGGCTATTTAACAGTTTTAGAAAATATCAACCTAACGATTGAGCGTGGTGATAAGATTGCACTCGTTGGTGTAAACGGCGCCGGTAAATCAACGCTCACCAGAATTCTTAGCGGAACAGAAAAGCAAACCGGCGGCAAATTGCTATTCGGATATAACGTTATTACTTCATACTTTGCACAAACTCAGGTCGATGGACTCGAAAAAGATAAGGAAGTATTAGAAGTTGTAGAAGCAGTTGCAACAGGAGAAACTCGTACACAAATACGCACGCTATTAGGTTGCTTCCTGTTTCAAGGCGACGATGTGTTCAAAAAAGTACAAGTTCTTTCTGGGGGCGAGAAAAGCCGTCTTGCACTTGCCAAGATGCTTCTTCAGCCAGCAAACTTTTTAGTAATGGACGAGCCGACAAACCATCTTGATATGCGTTCCAAGAAAGTTTTGCAGGAGGCGTTGAAAAACTTTGAAGGAACGTACATCATTGTTTCTCACGATCGTCATTTCCTTGATCCTATTGTTAACAAAGTGATTGAGGTTCGGAATAAATCGTTAAAAACTTACCTCGGCAACATCAGTGATTACATCGAAACTAAAAACAGGGAAGCAGAGATGCCGCGATTGGATACTGCGGTTCAAGAAAAAGGCTCCCAGAATGAGTCCACGATTTCCGAGAAAGACCGTAAGCGTGCTGAAGCAGAAGAGCGGCAGCGGTTATATAAAACTACCAAACCCTTGAAAGATAAACTGTATATTGTTGAAAGTATCATCAAAAAGAAAGAACAACAGAAAACCAATTATGAGTTGGCTATGATGAACCCCGATTTTTATACGAACCCGCAAAAAGTCAAATCGATAAATGCAGAATATAAAGTCATCAACAGTGAGTTAAAAAATCTATATACAGAATGGGCTCATCTAAGCGAAGAGATGGAAAAGCTAATCAAGAGTTGTTAAAGACTTTTAAAAAATCAAATCTGCTCTGAAAAATTAATCTAATAGTCCGTCAAATAACAAAACAGAAAAACACGGATTCTTACCAATATTGATCCGTTTAATTTGTGTATGTCTGTCTGCAAATTTCTATTTTCTAGAAGTCTCTGTTAGTAAGTCGGGTAGAATAAAAGTACACACATTTAAAAAACCTTGGAGCAAATTGCGTATATGAATTTTTCTGTGTAGATTGTAAAAAAAATTTTAGAAAGAATCCTGAATAAATATGAAAATTAATAGAGAGGTACTATTAAATTATTCATCAGAGTTTAATCCATGGCACAATATACGTATTATGGGTAGCAATGTGCGTGTTGACCTACTGGCAGGGTTGACAGTAGCGGTTATCGCATTACCTTTAGCTTTGGCGTTCGGAGTAGCATCAGGTTTAGGTGCTATTACAGGTGTATGGGGAGCAATATGCGGAGGTATTTTTGTTGGATTGTTTGGTGGTTCTAATGTAGCCGTCAGCGGACCGACCGGTCCTAAAACGGTTCAGCTTGCGGCAATCATGCAAAACTACAGACTTCCCGATGGCGATCCTGATCTCGTATTTGCCTTTGGAATTGTCGCGCTAAGCGGTATTATAATGATCGCTATAGCATTGCTCAGGGTGGGACGGTTCATCTACTATACTCCTTATTCGGTTATTTCAGGGTTCATGTGCGGTATCGGCATAATTATCATTACCCTTCAGATAAATCCTTTTTTTGGACTGCCAGGCCAGTCTTCAATAGGAGGTGCGCTTAAATCCATCCCGAATGTGCTCACAAATTTTAAGATAGAAGCTCTATTAATTTCTGCGACAACAATCGGTTCAATCCTGATCTGGCCCCGGATTACAAGGATCACATGGCTACCCGGACCTCTTGTTGGACTGATTATCGGTACAGCTATTGCTAATCTATTAAGTTTAAATATTGCTTACATCGGAGATATTCCGACTGGCTTGCCGCAATTTTACTTGCCTGATTTATCACGAATATCGTTGATGATTGCCCCGGCAGTAGCGCTGGCAGGATTAGCTATCTTTGACTCGTTGATGACCTGCCTGGTGGCTGATAACATGACAGGCGAACGTCACAGCAGTGACAGGGAGATTTTCGGGCAGGGTGTAGCTAATGTTGCGGCAGGCATGGTTGGTGGTTTAACCACTGCCACTGCTACAATGAGGACAGTTGCTAATATTAAATGCGGCGCTAGATCACCTTTGGCTGCATTAACTCACGGCGTTGTGTTATTAGCGATTGTGCTGGGAGTTGCTCCATTCGCCTCAATAATTCCGATGGCGTGTTTGGCAGGTATTTTGGTCAAGATTGGAATTGATATACTCGACTCTCGAGTATTGCCTGTACTTCGGCGTATACCATTATCTGATAAATTCTGCTTTTGGTCAGTTTTTGTAGTTACAGTGTCAATAGACCTTTTAGTGGCAATGGGAATTGGGCTTGCAATAGCATTTTTCCGATTTGTTCAGGAGATGAGTGATCTGTATAAGAATGATGTAATCAGTTTGACAGAAATAAAAGATACTTGGCCCGGCGAGGAGTTAATACCACCTACCCTCAGAGAGCGTATATTGATTTTGCGTCCCGAGGGCCCGCTTTTTTTCGGCACGGCTAACACACTCTATAGAACAATCGATAGATTAGTTCATTTTGATATATTAATTATTCGCCTAAGGCGGGTACCTATGATTGATCTGTCAGGAGCTTTTGCTCTCGAAGATCTCGTCAATAAAGCGAAAAATAAAGGCACAACAGTACTGCTAACAAGCTTGAATGCGAATGTACGAAATACACTTGATCAAATTGGCATACTCGATAAAGTCGGTCGTCAGCACTGCTTTGAAAAATTTGAAGATGCCGTGCAGGATGTGAAGACAATTTTATCCAACATAAAAAAGCAGTAAGTCGTATGTAGTTGGAACTTTATGACGAACACTGTTTGAATGTCGGATTAAAAAAATCCGACCTACTACACCATCTTTTCCACATTCCACACAAATGCGTGTATCCCTTCTTCTTCTGCGTCAACGTTAATTTCCTGTACTTTTTTCAAGAGTGGCTCCACTTTTTCATCTTCGATGATAGTTAATATTACCGCATTTAAACTGGGCCAAATGTGTGTTCCCAAATGCGGCTCCCCTTTTTGGGCGCCCTGTCCGTGAACATCAACCCAACGTGTGAAGCCGCGTACCGATAGCTGCTCTAAAGCTTCATCTACTTCTTCTGTGATTCCGTGATTATATACTACCATTACTGCTTTCATATATCCTTCGTCATTAGTCAATAGTCATTTATTATTAATTAATATTTTTATCATCACTTTACTAATTCATTACCCAATCAGTTCATTGATTCAATAATTAAATGGATAAATCCATTTTAATCAACTTCCTTCTGAATTCGTTTTGTTCTGAACAACGAATAAATTACAGGTACAAATACAAGAGTAACGATTGTAGAAACTGTAAGTCCACCGATTACTGAAATGCCCAAAGGATTCCAGGTTTCAGACCCCTCGCCAGTGCTTAAAGCAAGCGGTAGCATTCCTAATAGTGTCGTAATTGTGGTCATCAAAACTGGACGCAATCTATTTTTGCCCGAGTAAACTATCGCTTTGCGCAATTCAATACCTCGTGCTCGTGTAATGTTTGTATAATCAATTAGTACGATTGCATTTTTTACGACGATACCAATCAATAACACAGCCCCCAAAAATGAAATCACGCTGAAAGTTTGCCCAGTAATCATTAAGGCAAAGAAAACTCCAACAAACGAGAACGGCACAGAGAACATTATAATGAACGGGTCGATCAACGATTCAAACTGTGAAGCCATTACTATGTAAACAAGGAAAATACTAAGTATCATAAATAGCAATAAATCCTGAAATGTTTCCTGCTGCTGTTCAACTTGTCCGGCAAGCTCAATTGTAACATCTGCCGGGATATCCATTTTAGCCATTGCGGCTTTAATATCGTTGGTAACGTCGCCGAGTGATCTGCCCTCAATATTAGCAGCAACAGTAACCACACGTTCTTGATTTTTTCGCTTGATATCAGGTGGCGAAAATTCCTCTATTATTTTGCCAATATCTTTCAGTTTTATAATTTGTCCGGTCATCGTTGTTATCGGAATATTCTCTAAATCGCTGATATTGGCCCGGTATTCCTTTTTATACCTTATAAAAATATCGTACTCGTCTCCACCTTCACGATAGCGAGTAGGAGTTAAACCATACATACTGTTTCGTATTGCTGTAGCAACTGTTGCTGTATTCAAACCAAGCATCGCTATTTTATCGCGGTTCAGCATTACTTGCAATTCTGGGCGCTCGGGACTTCTGCTGATATCAACATCGCGAGTGCCCTGAATATTTTTTGTCAACAAAGCAATCTCGTTTGCGAGTGTAGTTGTTTTGTCTAAATCGTGGCCAATGATATCAATTGCTAAAGGTTTAGCACTGCCCAAAAGTGTCGAAGCCAAGAAGATATTTAATTGTGTAATACCGGCTACCGGTTGGATTTTTTCACGCAATACATCGGCGATTTCAAATACAGAACGCTCACGTTCATTTTTCCTAGAAAGACGTGTTTGAATGCTGAACATATGCAGTCCCTCTTTTTGACCGAAAAGGGCAGAAGAAAATCCCTCATCTGGAATTCCTGAACGAACCGCTAAGAAGGATACTTCGGGTGCCTCGTTCTGTATGATCTCTTCAACTTGCTTTGCTGTTTTTATTGTTTCGTCTAAATTATTGCCTGTTTGTAATTCAACATAAATTTGAATTTGTGATTCATCACTCTTGGGCATAAACTCGGTTCCTTTACCGAAGAACGGAAAGCTACCGACGACGACAAAAAATATTACAGCGCCACCGATGACAATAGATTTACGATGGTTTAACGACCATTCAAGAGTTTTACCATAATAGTTTTCAACGGAAATAAAAATATTTTCACTTTTATTAAATAGTTTTTGAAACCGTTTAGGTCGTAAGCTAGTAGTCTGGTCTTCTTCTTTCTTCGATGTTAACCAACGGGATGAAAGCATCGGTATCAGAGTCAGCGATGCGAAAAGGGACGTAAGAATTGTAATCGTTACAAGATAACCTAACTGCTTGAACATTATCCCCGCCATCCCTGTTAAAAATGTTAGCGGTAAAAATACCGCAACTATTGTCAATGTTGCGGCTGTTACAGCTAAGCCCACTTCGGTGGAACCAAAAATAGATGCTTCGCGTGGTCGAGCACCCCGTTCAACGTGCCGCGAAATATTTTCAAGTATTACTATCGCATCGTCAACCACCATCCCGATTGCAATAGATAGTGATGAGAGTGATATAATATTAATTGTGTTGTTCGAAAAATATAAATAAATGAATGCAACTATCAACGAGAATGGGATTGTAAGTATTATGATGATAGTTGCTTTCCATTGACGCAAGAAAAGCAAGACCACAATCGATACAAAAAAACCACCAAGGAGAATTGCTTCGGTTAGATTGTTGATCGAATTTACAATGAACACTGAGCCATCCAAGACTTGTTCGAGTTTAACGTCGGATGGTAAATCCTTTTTAAGTTCCTCTAGTTTTTTGTTCACTGCCGAAGCTACAGCAACTGTGTTTGCACCCGATTGTTTTTGTACAATTAACTGTAGGCCGCGCCCGCCATTTAAACGTATGTTGATGGTACGTTCTTTCAATGTGTCAATAACTTCAGCCACATCTCTCAGATAAACGAGACTGCTGCCTGTAGGTGATTTACCTACAACGATGTTGGCAATCTGTTTTGCATCTGTGAATTCGCCCGGTATCCGGATGTTATATTCCATGCGTTCCATTTTGATGGAACCTGCAGGTGTAGTGATATTTTCAGCTTGAAGCACCTGCCCAATACGCTGGATGTTTAAGTTATATGCTTCAAGTTTTTTAGGGTCGATGTTGATTTGAATTTGCCTGATAGGACCACCAAACATTAGAACAGTACCAACTCCCGGAATTCTTTTGAGAGGGTCGGCGATTCTTTGTTCGATAAGTTTATTCAAACCAGGGTAGTTTTCGTCAGCTGTTGCTGCTAAAAAAACTACAGGAAACCAGCTTGTGCTGAATTTAAAAATCATCGGATTTTCTACATCGTCGGGCAAGCGGCGTTTGCCAAATTCTAAAGCATCGCGCACATTGTTCGATGCTTCATCTAAATTAGTGCCCCACTCGAATTCAAGTACAACTACTGAAACATTGTCCATAGAGGTAGAAGTAATTTTTTTCAATTCGCTTACAGTACCGAGGCTTGCTTCTAAAATTTTTGTAACGTTCTTTTCGACGTCCTGAGCGCTTGCACCGGGATAAGAAGTTAAAACACTAACTATCGGGGGTTCGATTTCGGGAAAGAAATCAATCGGGAGTTGAACGAGTGAAAATATTCCAACGATTAATAGTCCCATAAAAACCATTAAAGTCGTTACAGGACGTTTAACAAATACTTTGGGAAGATTCATTTTATCCTCCGTTAATTATTGGTAACAATTTGAACGCGTGAACCGCTTTTCAGCCGCCCCATTCCTTTTACGACTAGTTGATCTGCAATATTAATACCCGAAACTACTTCGACGATCTCATCCATTTCTTTTCCAACAATTACATCCCGCCGTTTTGCAACATTGGTTTCGATTATATAAGTGTATAAAATACTTGTTCCGATTTGTTTGATTAAGGCGCTGCGTGGAATCACCAAGACATCTACAACGCCCGTTTTAATTAGAACACGGGCAAACATTCCAGGTCTGATGATTTGTTTTGAGTTAGGAATTTTTATTTCGACTGTAAAGGTCCGCGTCATCGGATTTATTGCTGGGTCAACTCTCGAAACAGTACCTGAAAAGCTCTGATTTGGATAAACATCTACTTCGATAGATGCTGTTTGACCGAGCCGTATGTTGGGGAAGTTACTTTCGGCAACATTAACAAGAACTTTTAAAAAGTTGATCTGCATTATGTTGATAATTGCAGGGGCACCGCTGGCACCGGGTGCAAGCAAGAATACTTCCCCCTCATTCATACGCTTTGCTGTGATGACTCCTGAGAATGGTGCGCGTAGCTGTGTGTTGCGAAGAATTAATTCGTAAGTCGCTTTAGCGGTTTCGTAACCGGCTTTTATTTTATCGAATTGCTGTTGCGATACCGAACTCTCATCGAACAGCGGTTTCATCCTCATGAAATCTTCCTTAGCAATTTCGTATTGAATGCGTGCTTGGGTTAATTGAGTATCGTCCATTTGAACAAGTACATCGCCTTCTTTTACTTCGTCGCCTTCTTTAACATAAATCTTTTCGATTCTACCCGAAGTTTGTGCACCCAAGTTTGTTTCGCGCCAAGCCATAACAGTTCCTGCAAAATCTAAAGATCGTTCAATTTTTATTTTACCAACTTGCTGAACTTCGACAGGGATTACGAGGTCGTCACTGATGTTTTCGGTCTTGTTTCCGCAACCGATGATAAATGCTGATATTAAAATTGTTGTTAATATTTTTAATTGTTTCATATTATTCCTCTTATAAATTTGTTCCTATAAGTTGTTCTAACTCTGCAACTGCCGAGTTATATTCATAAACTGCTTGGTAATAATTTACTTTCGATTGTGTAAGTGCAAGTTCGGCATCGTTCACTTCCAATTGAGTCCCTATTCCGTTGTTATATCTTGATTTTGCAATTCCAAAACCCCGCTCAGCTTGCGAAATAGCTTTATCCTGTCCTTCAATTCTTTTTTTTGCTTGGTCTATTCGATAAATAGTGTTTTGAGCTTGAATTTTAATCGTTTCTGTTATCAAGTTTTGCCTGTCAAGCGATTGCTGATAAGCAATTTTAGCTTGGTCAATTTTTGCCTGAGTTCCCCAGCCATTAAAAATTGGGATTTGCAATTGTAGTCCGACAAATTGTGTGTTTACCCAATGATAATCTTTGAAGTTCAAATCATTTGCCTGGGTTTGATACTGATAATTTCCGAAAGCTGCGAGTGTCGGTAAATACCCAGTTCGTTCTAAATTTATCATCGACTTTGTAATATCTGTTTGATACTGAATTTGTTTTATGTCGGAATTGTTTTGGTCTAAAACACTAAAGGTCCGTGAAAGATCTGGATACTCAGTTTGTTTATAAACTAGTTCGCCTTCGACTTCTATATTCTCCGTCGCATCAATACCTAAAGAAATTTTGAGTGAGTTCTTGGCAAGCTCGTAGTTGTTTTCTGCCTGAAGTGCGATCGGTTTAATATTTTCAACCTGAACCTCAGCTCTTATTAAATCGTATTCTGAGACAAGTCCTTGTTTCTGCATACGTCGGACGTTATCCAAATTATCGTTTGCATTTTTCAAACTCGCTTGCATTAGGTTCTTCACTTCACGCGAGAAGAGAACTCCATAAAATGCTTTTTTCACGTCAGCAACTGTTTTAAATTTTGTTCCTCTGTAAGTTTCTTCCGCTAAATTTATACCAGTACTCGCCATTGACATTGCGATATAAATTTGATATGAAAAAACCGGCAGCGATGCAGAGATTGTTCCAGAGTACGAGTGGTCGGAACCAATTTCCATTATCGCTGGTTGTCCCGGCTGGCTAAACGGTGTGCCAGCTGGTAGAAATATTACTGGTTTTTTTATGTTGTTTGTGTATTGACCGCTCGCATTTATTTTCGGAAGCAGATTACTGCGTGCTTCGATCAGTTTTGAATAATTCTTTTCTACTTCAAGCTTGCTAATATGTAGCGATTTATTTTGTTCAAGTGCAAGCTCGACAGCTTGATTTAAATTTATCTTTCTTACAGCGTTATCTTGTGCATTTATATACGTAGCAGTAAGTAAGATTAAAAATACGATAATTGTAATACCTTTAATATTCACGATTTTCTCCTGTACATTTTATTCATTCGATTAATTTAGGTCGTGGCTATTGGTTGTTAGTTTATATATCCACCGATTTTATTGAAAGAACCCAAACCTTTGTGGCGTGCGACCGACTGACGATTCCCCTTCGGCGGAGAGGCGAACCATAATAACTATATTTCATTTTTTAAGTCCGTTTATAATGAGTTCAGTTAAGAAAAGTGAATCGTCTTCAATAGATTTATAATTAATTTCGTTTGTTGACTTGCTTTTACAAAGGACTTTCGTTGCGATTGATTCGATAGCCGAGACGAATATGTTCGCGGTTCGGTAAGTATCAACATTTTTCAATTCACCTCTTTCCATTCCGTCCGAAAATATTTTTACAATCAACTGAATTTGTTTTTCAAAGAATTCGCGATAAAGAAGTTCCGATATAGGTCTGAATTCTAAAATAGAATTTACAGTTAAGTTATGCAGGTTCATTAGTTTTTGAAAATAATCGAGACGGATTTTAATAAAAGTAATAAGTTGAGCGTGGACATTCTTGTTAGTGAAAACTTTGTTTTCCAGTTCCCCTATTAATTCATCCGACTCCGATTTTACAGCATCTTTGAAAAGTTCTTCTTTGCTTCCGTAGTAATAATAGAGCGATGCTTTTTTCATTCCAACTGCATTTGCCACATCATCGAGTGTAGTTTTCACAAACCCAAACCTCCCAAATACCTGTTTTGCAGCAGCGAGGATTTGGTTTTTCTTTAAATCTTGCGATATTTCTTGATTTTCAGTCATATTCAAACTTTAAATTGTTCGACCAATAAAATTGATTGTTAGAATATATGAAGGTTTGTGTAAAAAAGCAAATCAGTCTATTTTTTTGTAGATTTATGAATTGATAAATGAATGCCTGTTAGATAGCAGGCGGGGATTTTTAGGGTATTTGAATTACCTGCTTCAGGGCTTCAATGTGCGTTATTTTCGTTAATAGGTGATAAATATCCAAGAAGCTTTTGTAAATGAAATAACTACCCTACATTTTAACGGTGTTACCACAAAAAATAAATTTTTTTTAAAAAATCATTGACCTGAAGAATAAAATTTTGTAAATTCACACCATCAAATAATATAAATAGAGTAAATATGCAAAAACTACTTTCTTTCTTTGTTTTATTCATTCTCGCTACAAGTACGTCTTTTTCACAATGGGAAGATAGATTTGAAAAAATCAGCGAGACTAATGTTAAGCAATATACACAGCCCTTTGCAACAGCTTTTGGTACAGCTATGAATTCTGGTGCATTTCACTCAGCCGATGTTTCTGATGTTTTCGGTTTTTCTCTCAGTTTTAAAGGAATGTACATTTTTATCCCAGACAAGCAATTAACTTTTATACCTACACTACCGAGTGGCTATACAGCTGCTCAAAAAACAGCTACCATTTTTGGAAATAAAGGCGCTACTTATGCGGGTCCAGATGGTTACATAACCACTCCTCCAGGAATTAATATAAAACAAATGCCAATGGCGATACCTCAAATCGGTTTAAGCCTCTTGAATACTGAAGCGTTAATTAGATATATTCCGGATATTGATATTGAAGGGAAAAAATTAGGTTTATTCGGCGTCGGTGTTAAACATAGTATAAGCAAATACATCCCTTTAATTCCAGTTGACGTTGCCGTTCAAGTTCTTTACAGTAAATTCAAGGTTACTGACCTTATAGAAGTAAAAAATTTAGCTTTTAATGCACATACCAGCAAGACGTTTGGTGTTTTTACTCCATACTTCGGTCTGCAATATGAATCTACTAAACTAGATTTATCATACAATATAAAAGGAGATCCTTCAAGTGGTGATCCATTATTAAGGCAGGATAAAGATGTTAGTCTTTCGCTTGATGGCGAAAATAGTTTTAGAGCCACATTTGGTGCCGCATTGAAGTTGGCAGTATTCGTAATTAATGCCGATGCCAGCTTCGGTTCTCAAATCGTTCTTGGCGGTGGTATATCTTTTGAGTTTTAATAAGGAGAAATAAAATGAAAAAAATAATAATAGCATTGTTGATATTATTTACCGTATCATTCGTTATAGTCAATATAAATTGTAATAAATTTAATACGTTTCCGCTTAACATACCATTTTCCGTAAATGTTGAAGTAGAAGGCAGCAACAATCCTGTATCCTCGTTCACTCAATATTGTTTAAATCAAAATCGCACATTTAAAAATTATGCTGAGAAAATGAAAAAGATTACCTTTATTGAAGCGGCATGGAGAACTGATTCGGTTAGGAATATTACAACTGGAACTGTTAATGTAGTGGTAAAAATTGTTGGCGGCGACACATTATTTCAAAAAACTTTAAACGGAACAAATCCTGCTACTTATAAAAATATGCCTTATATTCTAAGTCTTACAGCTGTAGAAATTCAAGCTCTCCATAATTATTTCAACGCATATTTAAAAAATCCGAATCAATGCTTGGAAGCTTCTGTTGCAGCAACGGTTACAAACGGAACACCACCTTATTACCTAAAAGGATTTGTAGATTTGGTCGTAGAGGCCGAAACAAAATTTTAGATTCTAAGCTGATTACAATTGTTGAACGTAAAAAAGAGAAACACGCTTTTCTACAAGAAATCTATAATATGTGTACGGCAGTGAATGAAAATGTACCCGCTGGGGGTTGTTAAAAGAACGATATACGAAGTCTCTTGTAGAATAAAAAACCCCAAGCAAATAATTCTTGAGGTTTAAATTTTAGCAGCTCCGCGAGTAATCCCGAATGCTTTCGGGATACAACCCTGCGGTTAATTGGTAATTAGAGTTTACAATTTTATCTTTCCCTCGATTAATAAATGAATCATTATTTTGCTCTTCCATTTTTTAATTTTCTTTTCAAGTTCAAGCGCTTCTTTTCGAGAAGTACATTCTTTCTTGAAGATTATTTTCCACGGGCGATAGCGCGCAGTGAATCCTATCTCAAAAATATTATGGAAGTACAACCTTGATTCAGGATTATCTGATTGCCCAATATAGTATTTATCAGCACTTTCGGAATGTAATATATAAAGCCAGTGTCCAATAGAATAAAAAACCCCAAGCAAATAATTCTTGAGGTTTAAATTTTGGCAGCTCCGCGAGTAGGGCTCGAACCTACAACCCTGCGGTTAACAGCCGCATGCTCTACCATTGAGCTATCGCGGAATTTTTTCAGTAATAATATATCAAATTTATTAAATAATGTCAATTTATTTGACTAATCTTTTCATTTTAAGTATATTCTTAATAGTAACTAATTCTGAAACATGTTTTTAATATCATAAAGGAATACAATGGAAGGTAATTTTTCAAATAGAGTACAAGATGTAATAAGACTTAGCCGCGAAGAAGCTTTACGTCTAGGTCACGATTACATAGGCACCGAGCATTTATTGCTCGGAATTATACGCGAGGGTGAGGGAATTGCCGTAAAAATATTACGAAATCTTGGCATCGACCTCTACAAATTAAAGAAAGCTATCGAAGATGCCGTTCGCACATCCGGTGGTACGCTGACGATAGGCAACATTCCGCTAACAAAACAGGCTGAAAAAGTTCTCAAGATAACCTATCTTGAGGCAAAGCTTTACAAATCGGATGTGATCGGAACTGAACATCTTCTATTGTCGCTTTTACGCGACGACGATAATATTGCCGCTCAAATCTTGCATCAGTTTAACGTTCATTACGACGCAGTTAAAAATGAGCTTGACAATATAATCAGCGGAAAACCATCTCACACACAGCAGGCACAACAGCCTGAGAAGAAAACAGATAAATCAAAAACACCCGTGCTGGATAATTTTGGTAGAGACCTTACACGCTTAGCGATGGAAGATAAACTCGACCCGATAGTTGGACGTGAAAAAGAAATCGAACGCGTAGCTCAAGTTTTAAGTCGACGTAAAAAGAACAATCCTGTATTAATCGGCGAACCGGGTGTCGGTAAGACTGCAATCGCCGAAGGACTTGCGCTCAGAATCGTCCAGAAAAAAGTATCGCGTGTGCTACATGATAAACGAGTTGTTACGCTCGACCTCGGTGCGCTGGTCGCAGGCACAAAGTACCGCGGACAATTCGAAGAACGCATGAAAGCTGTAATGAACGAACTCGAGAAAGCAAAAGATGTAATATTGTTTATAGATGAACTGCATACGATTGTTGGTGCAGGCGGTGCATCCGGTTCACTGGACGCATCGAATATGTTCAAGCCGGCACTGTCCCGAGGAGAACTGCAATGTATCGGCGCAACTACTCTTGACGAATACCGACAGTATATAGAGAAGGATGGTGCTCTCGATAGACGATTCCAGAAAATAATGATCGACCCGACATCTGTCGATGAAACCATTCAGATACTCGAACACATTAAGCACAAGTATGAACATCACCACGGTGTGCGATATACACAAAAAGCGATTGAAGGTGCCGTGAAACTAAGCGACCGGTATATAACCGACAGATATTTACCCGATAAAGCCATCGACGTACTCGACGAAGCCGGTGCACGTGTTCACCTTTCCAACATACACGTACCCCAAGCGGTTTTAGACTTAGAAAACGAAATAGAAAAGATAAAGCAAACCAAAAACCAAGTGGTCAAAAGTCAAAATTTTGAAGAGGCAGCCCGATTACGTGACCTCGAAAAAAAGATTTTAAGCGATTTGGAAGTTGCAAAACGTGAGTGGGAAAAGAAATCGGAAGAAATGATATACGAAGTTACTGAGATTCACATTGCCGACGTCGTAGCTATGATGACAAGCATTCCGGTAAACAAAATCGCCGAATCGGAATCCCAAAAATTACTTAAGATGGAAGAATTGCTTCGCACGCAGATAATCGGACAGGACGAAGCAATCGTGAAATTAAGCAAAGCGATTCGCCGGACACGCGCAGGACTAAAAGATCCCAAGCGCCCAATCGGTTCCTTTATATTCCTTGGTCCAACGGGTGTTGGCAAAACAGAGATGGCGAAAGTTTTAGCCAAGTATTTATTTGATACTGAAGAAGCATTGATCAGAATCGATATGAGCGAATATATGGAAAAATTCTCTGTATCAAGATTAGTCGGCGCCCCTCCTGGCTACGTCGGTTACGAAGAAGGCGGACAGCTCACTGAAAAAGTTCGCAGAAAACCTTACTCTGTCGTACTGTTAGACGAAATCGAAAAAGCACATCCAGACGTTTTCAATATACTGCTTCAAGTTTTAGATGACGGATTATTAACCGACAGTCTTGGCCGGCACGTTGATTTCAAGAATACTATCGTAATTATGACTTCAAATGTCGGAACTCGAGATATTAAACAGGGTGGAGCTATCGGGTTTGGCACACAAACTCAGAAAGATAAATACACGAATATGAAGCAGGTAGTCGAGGATGCTATCAAGCGAGTATTTAACCCCGAATTTTTAAACCGTGTTGACGATATAATTATTTTCCAGGCCTTAGATCGCGAGCACATAAACCAAATAATAGATATACAGATGGTTGAACTTGTGAAACGTATGGAGTCGTTGAATATCAAACTACAATTAACAAAACAAGCGCGGGAATTTTTAATAGATAAAGGATTCGATCCTGCATTCGGCGCCCGTCCGCTTAAACGAGTAATTCAAAAATTTATAGAAGATCCGATAGCTGAAGATATTTTAAAGAATAAATTTTCGGAAGGCAGCATAGTCAAAATTAAAATTAATCCGAAAACCGAAATCCTAAAATTTTCCGAAGCTAATAAATCTAAGAGCCCTAAACCACATATCGAGTCAGAAGAAGAAACCAACGCTACTACTTCATAGGGTGTATCATGAATAGTTCGAAATTCTTTTGCCCACTATTTATATACTTTCTTTTTTTAAATTTGACATTCGCTCAGAGTGCGGCAGATACGATTTCAGATTACCGATTTAAAAGTTTAAACAATTGGATAACTACTTACCCTTTACACACTTTGGAAGGGATAGAAAATAGTTTTCTAAAAGGAGATTCACCTAAATTTATGCTCGGAGTCGCTGCAGGAATACTATTGCTGAGCAAATTTGATTACGAATTTAGCAATAAATTTATTACCAAACCGTTCATATCTCAGCGATTCTCAACAGTTGCCGATAATTTCGGAAAAACTTTCGGTTGGGGATACTATGCGGGTATCGGATTTGTTACTGTAGAAAGTATAGTAAATAAAAATTCCACGCGAGAATATTTTAAAAAATTAGAGCTGGTTTTGGAATGCATCGCTGTAACACAAATTATCACACAAACAATAAAAATGACGACAATGCGGACAAGACCAAACAAATCGGATAATCATTCGTTCCCGTCAGGGCATACATCTGCTACTTTCGCTCTTGCCGGGAGCTTAAACGGAATTTATGGCTGGCAGGTTGGCGTCCCGGCGTATTTGTGCGCCTCGATAGTCGGTGCTCAACGAATTAGTACAAATGCACATTATCTATCGGATGTTCTCTCTGGTGCGCTTATCGGTACATTAGTAGCAGATGGGTTTTCTTTGCTTCATCAAAAAGAAAATTCCAACTATAATTATCCCAAAACTTTTATATTTTTCGATAAATCTCAACAATCTCATTTTTTTCTTTTAATTTATCCGATTTAAAATGAATAATCCATATAAAAACATCAGGCAATTCGTATCATCCCTCGGACTTGTAGAACAATCGCAAGTGGTTGCCTCAACTGCTGTTATCGTCTTGATGATAACTATAGTTTCTATTTATATTTTCGGCGGACAAGAGCTTAGATGGTTAGATTTTTTGACACTCGTTACAGTAGGCATATTCGGTTTTATGATAACATATTTTATCTCAAAGTATGGACTTCAAATAAACGAGCAATACAGACAATTATCGGCTCTTAACGCAATATCTCAAGCAGTAACACATTCGGTTGAACTTGAGACTGTTCTTCAAAATTCTTTAGAAAAAGTATGCGAGTTATTGTATGCAAATTGTGGTTGGATTTACCTTGTAAAGGACACAAAATTATATTTGAACCACGCATATAAAACTAAGTTTAAATTTTTTCCTGATGGAGTTGATATTAATTCGAGGTTAGTTGAAAGTTTCAAACAACCTCCTGAGAGCGGCGAATTAATACTAAGGGACGAAGAACGATTTAATAAAGAGCTCGAACAAACCGGCATTCAATCTTGGGCGTCAATTCCTTTAGAGATTAAAAATATATTTGGAGGCATTTTAATAATTGCCAGTAAAGATTCGAACGCCTTTAATATTAAAGACTTAGAATTGCTACAAGCTTTCGGAAATCAAATCAGTCTTGCCCTCAATAATGCGTATCTTTTCGAACAGATAAAACAATCCGAACAATTGTATGCTGACCTGTACGAACATCTTCCCGACATGTATCATAGCATTAATCGCGAAGGTACGATTGTAAGCTGTAATGACACTGAATCGGAGTTATTAGGTTATCAAAAAAATGAGATCATCGGGCAAAGTATTCTTAAACTTTATCCTGAAAACCAGCACTTCACTGTAACCAATCGGCTTAAAAATATTTTTGACAACAGAAAAGAAATAAAAGGTATTGATGAGGTGATGCATAAAAAGGACGGGACTTTAATTGACGTCAGCGTAAACACATCATTGGTGTATGACGCTAACAACAAACCTGTGCTAGTTAGAGTTGTTGCACGGGACGTAACAAACCAAAAGAAGTTAGAGCAAAAAATTATACAAGCACAAAAAATTGACAGTATCGGAAATTTAGCCGGAGGTGTTGCTCACGATTTTAACAATATTTTAAACTCGATACTGGGCCCAGCTTCCATGATGAAGCGTAAGTTGCAACCTGAGAACTCGTTCTACAAATACATCAACCTGATTGAGGATTCTGCTCGCCGAGGAGCTTCGGTTACACGCCAACTTTTAACATTCTCGCGAAAAAGTAACATCTATATTAAACACGTAGATATAAATAAAATCATTGGACAGACAGTGCGTTTATTCGAAAGAAGCGTACCAAAATCGACGCAAGTAAGATGGGAATCATCAGAAGATTCTATAATTGTAAATGCTGACGAAGGGCAAATGGAACAGGCAATTTTGAATCTCTTTCTCAATGCGCAAGATGCGATGCCTCAAGGCGGGATCGTTACCGTTAGCTGTAAACCGATCGACATAAAAGAACCTATTTCTGCTCCTATTAACGATGTCCAACCAGGCAGTTATGCCGCAATAAAAGTACTCGACACGGGAACAGGTATTCCCTCAGAGTTTCTTAATAAAATCTTCGAGCCATTTTTTACAACCAAGGACCAATCGAAAGGTACAGGGCTTGGATTATCCGTCGTTTTTGGTGTTGTTAAGAGCCATCAAGGATATATAAATGTAGAGAGTGAAATCGGTGTCGGAACAGTATTTACAATTTATCTTCCGCTCGTGGAAAAATATCAGTCCGTCAAACATGAGCTGATATCCGAAAAAATTATCGGGGGTATCGAAAATATTCTGCTTGTCGATGACGACACCGGAGCTAATATTGTCGGTGGTGATATTTTAATCGAGCTAGGATACAAAGTAGATATTGTACGAGACGGTTATCAAGCTCTTGAAAAAATTGAAAATAATAAGTTTTACGACCTCGTCATTCTCGATTTAAATATGCCGGGAATAAGCGGTAAAGAGGTTTTTTATAGAATCAAAAAATTAAATACGAGCATCAAGGTTTTAATCTGCTCAGGTTATAGCGATAGCATTTTGAACGACGATGCATTCATAAACGAAATCGACGGTTATTTGCACAAACCATACCTTTACGAGGAACTGGCAAGATCAGTTCGGTATGTATTAGATAATAAAATATAAACCACTATGAATGAATGCGGTGAAGAATTACGTGCGGCTCGATTAGTTCAAGAAATCTCTCTTGAGGATATCTCAAGCGCAACACGGATCAATATAAAGTTTTTGAAGGCGATTGAAGAGGGTAATTTTTCCCTACTCCCTCAAACATATATCAGGGCATTCATTCGAGCTTACGCTGCTCAGGTGGGAATTGACCCTGTTCACGCCGTAAAAAAGTATGAGCAACAAGCGATACCCGGTGCATCGCTATCTTCTTTTCAAACTCATATCTCGCCAATAAAAGTTCGGCTCCAAAAACAAAAAGGTGCATCTAAAATTACTGTCCTCGTTATTATTACTTTTATTATTATCATCGGTTTGGTTTTCACTTTATCTGTAGTAAAGAATAATAAAGTTGAGAAAGTAGAGGAAATCCCTTTTCAAGAATATTATCAAAAAACCGAAACAAAATCGGAAACGAAAATAGACTCCCTGTTCTTACCAGAAACTCAGATTCTGTCAGGCACACCACAAACAACAAATAATGCCAAACTCGATAGTTTGATTTTAAATGTTTCTGCAACCGAAAGCGCATGGATCAGCGTCATAATCGACGAAAAAATAAAAAAAGAAATTCTTCTTTATAGTCAAAAAAATATCGAATATAAAGCTATAAATCAATTTCGAATTACGGTTGGAAATGCAGGTGCAACAGTTATTAAATTAAATAACTACACTATCAAACCCTTAGGTAAGCGGGGTGTAATCATCAGAGATTATATCGTTAACCGTAACACCCTCGATACTTTAAAATCGGGGCTAAAGAATCAATAAATATGTCAGTGCCGAAATCAATAATAAACAGAGTCGAAAAACTTCGTGAGGAAATACACGAACACGATTACCGATATTATGTGCTTGCCGAACCAATTATATCTGACTTCGTGTATGATAAACTTTATTCTGAACTCAAGAAATTAGAGGAAGAATTTCCCGAACTCATCACGCCCGATTCGCCGACACAACGAGTTGGCGGAGAGCCAACAAAAATATTTACGACAGTTACACACAAAACACCTATGCTGAGTTTATCGAACTCATATACGAAACAAGATGTGTGCGAATTTGATAAACGAATAAGATCTCTTTTACCGGAACAAATTTATAAATATGTAAGCGAATTGAAATTTGACGGTGTTGCAGTAAGTTCGAGATATATTAACGGTATTCTGGCGTATGGAGCTACTAGAGGCGATGGTTATCAAGGCGACGATGTTACAAACAATCTGAAAACCATTCACTCAATACCTCTTCGAATAAATCCAAAAGATAAATCGCTACTGGATATCGAGGTTCGGGGTGAAGTGCTTATGGAAAAGCATGATTTTCTGAAAATGAACGAGGAAAGAGATTTATCCGGCGATAAACTTTTTGCTAATCCACGCAATGCAACAGCCGGGACATTAAAGTTGCAAGACCCTAAAACCGTTGCAGAACGCCCATTGAAATTTTTTGCATATTTTTTGCGTGCAGAAAAAGCAGATATTAAAAGTCATTTCAAAGCGATGAATGTTCTAGACGACTTAAAATTTCCGGTGAATAAAAACAGAACATTATGCAAAGACATAGATGAAGTCATTGATTTTTGGCAAGAGTGGGAAACCAAGCGAGAAAAATTGCCATACGATATCGACGGGGTAGTTGTAAAAGTTGATTCGCTGAGTCAACAGGAAACTTTAGGGACAATTGCAAAAAGTCCACGATGGGCGTTTGCATTCAAATTTACTTCACGAAAAACAGAAACCAAATTACTCGATATTAAGTTACAGGTAGGTCGAGTAGGAACTATTACCCCTGTCGCTCATCTGCAACCAGTTTCACTCGGTGGCACAACCGTAAGCCGTGCCTCACTGTACAACGAAGACTACATCCAGGAATACGATATCCGAATTGGCGATACCGTAGTTATCGAAAAAGGCGGCGATGTAATTCCTAAAGTT
>JBBINX010000024.1:0-1560 GCA_037443685.1 Ignavibacteriales bacterium | reverse complement strand
CATACATCGGAATTTGTTTTTCACTTAAAATGTCCAGACTGTGGTTCGAAAATTTACCGTACCAGCGGTGAAATAAATTACTATTGCGAGAATAATGAATGTCCAGCTCAAGTAAAAGGACGTATCATACACTGGGCAGCACGTGGGGCAATGGATATAGCCGGACTCGGCGAGATGGCTGTTAATCAATTAGTTGAATTGGGCTTTATTAAAAATGTATGCGATCTATATTTATTACAACAGCAGAGTGAAAAGATTGCCGCATTAGAAAGATGGGGTGAAAAAAGTGTTCAAAATTTGTTGACCGGAATTGAGAATAGCAAACAAAAACCTTATCACCGTGTTTTATTTGCTCTTGGAATAAGGCATGTGGGTGCTGGTGTTTCACAAATTTTGACCAATGCATATCCATCACTAGAGAAACTTATGTCAGCTTCACAAGAAGACTTGCGAAATATTTATGAGATTGGGGAGAAGATCGCAGAAAGTATTTACAGATATTTCCAAGATAAGCATAATCGCGATTTAATAAGCCGACTTAGAAAAGCCGGTTTAAAGTTTTGCGTTGAAAATGCTGTAAAAACACATTTGACTGGAAAAACTTTCGTTTTAACCGGTACGTTAACAAGCATGACACGCGAAGAAGCGAAAGAGTCGATTGAGAAACTTGGCGGGCGTGTCTCTACTTCTGTATCGAAAAACGTTAATTACTTAATATCCGGCGACGAACCAGGTTCTAAATTGGACAAGGCAAAGGAAATCGGCATCGAAATCTGGAATGAGGAAAAATTTTTAAAATGTTTGGAAAAGCATTAGAATATTTAGGTCTTCAATACACAAAATTTGTTTTTCGAAAGGAAAAAGATGGCCTGCAGGAAATGACAAATTTTATTTCGAGGTCGCGCACTGCGCTTATTATTTTACCAGTTGAATATGATGATGCTTTAGCAGCGGGTACAGCGTTTAAAGCGTTATTTAAAAAATTTGAGCACCTCGAAATTACTATTCTCACCGAAGGAATAAGAGCAACTCCTTTAAGCGAATTTCCGAAAAGTAAAGTCGTACGAATGAGTCAATCACACGTGAATAAGTTTTGTTTACCACGGCAAAATTTCTTGCAACGAATATTAGAAAACAATTACGATATTACTATCAACTTAAATCTTGATTTCATTCTTTACACTTCTTATATTAGCAAAGCGACAGGTGCAAGAATCAGAATAGGTTTTTCGCACCACGCATCAGATACATTTTATAATTTTCAGTTTAACGTTGACCGAAATAAACCGGCTCAATTAATATATGATCAGTTAGCGCAATATCTAAAAAAGTTTTAATTGGAGTTGATGATGAAGTTTGATACAAAAAAAAATGGTAATTTAACAGTATTAACAATAAAAGAAAAAAAGCTTGATACTTCCGTCTCGGCAGAATTAAAAGCCGAATTTTTAATTCTATGTAAACCTAAAAATTCAGAGGTTCTTGTAGTCGACATGAAAAATGTTGAGTTCTGCGACAGCAGCGGCTTGAGCGCCCTGCTAATTGCTCATCGAACAATGA
>JBBINX010000023.1:0-26316 GCA_037443685.1 Ignavibacteriales bacterium | reverse complement strand
ATTATTTTTGTGAATACGCATCTTTTACTGATACTTGTTTATCGGGTGCGTGCAGGCGCGAGAGCGCAGTATTTTGTAGTCTATTGAAGAGGTACAATAATAAAAACGCAAAATGTCTCCTCAACGAAAAAAAAAAGAAGTGAGTAGAAAATGAAAGAATTTCTTAAAAAAATATTCGGTCCGAGTAAAGAAGAAGTATGGCGGCAGCTTTGCAATGATATCGGAGCGGAATATATAAACTGCGGAAAATGGAAAGGTGACAAAGTCGTAGCAAGGGTAAAAGAATGGACGATTACACTCGACACATATACTGTCTCGACAGGAAAATCTCACGTAACGTACACCCGTATGCGTGCCCCGTATGTTAATGCGGATAGGTTTCGTTTTAAAATTTATCGGAAAAATATTTTCACTGAAATCGGTAAATATTTTGGAATGCAGGATGTTGAGGTTGGCTATCCTGAATTTGACCGTGAATTTGTTATTAAAGGAAATGATGAATCGAAAGTCCGCTCCCTGTTTATAAACGAGAAAATACGCAATTTGATACATGAACAGCCGGCAATATCTTTTGAAGTGAAGGATGATCAAGGTTGGTTTGGTGCTGATTTCCCGGAAGGTGTTGATGAATTGTACTTTCAAGTAAGTGGTATTATCACCGATATAGTCCGACTGAAAATGCTGTTTGAATTGTTTGCAGAGACTTTGAACCATCTTTGCCACATTGGCTCAGCTTATGAAGGTGATCCCAAAATAAATTTGTAAATATACTACACATCCAATTAATAAAATATTTTGAAATTTGTTAATATAATTATTATTTTTGACCCATCGTATTTATGATCCTAAAATTCTGAAAGTCCAAATGAAAAATACAGTCTTAATTTTACTGATAGTAATATTTACCAGCAGCATTCTTCCGGCTCAAATTACTGAAAACGTTTTTATTATAGTTATCGATGGTCCACGCTATTCTGAAACCTTCGGCGACACTACTCACCAAAATATTCAGTATATGTGGAATAAATTAAAACCCTTGGGAACATTCTACTCTAATTTTTATAACGACGGAGTAACAAAAACCAACCCGGGACATGCAAGCATTCTCACCGGGACACGACAGAAGGCAGTAAATACTGGCTCAGAACGACCCGACAAGCCAACTTTGTTTGAATACTACCGAAAGGAAAAGAAAACCCAAATTGAGAAAAGTTATGTAGTACTTGGGAAAAACAAACTCGATATTCTTACTTATAGCATTCATCCTAAATACGGGTATAAATTTCGAGCATCGTTAAAAAAATCGAAAAATAAGGAAGATGATTGCGCGACGTTAGAAAATATTAAAGGAGTAATGAAAACTGCTCGTCCTCACTTGCTTCTATCAAATTTTGCGAGCGTAGATATTGCCGGTCACGACGGGAGCTGGTCTGATTATTTAACGAAAATTCGAATCGCAGACAGTTTAGTGGCAGAACTCTGGAATTACATACAATCTGACTCGGTTTACGAAAATAAAACCACATTGATAATTACTAACGACCACGGTCGTCATCTAGACGGAGTAGCGAGCGGATATCGCAATCATGGCGACGATTGTGAAGGCTGTAGACACATAAGTCTCTTGGTTCTAGGACCTGATACACCAGCGGGCGTAGTGGACAGCACTTTATGGAGACAAATCGACATCACCCCGACAGTCGGTAAGTTGTTAGGTTTTGAAACGCCTTATGCTGATGGAAAAATTATTCAAACTGCAATAAAGGAAAAATAATGAACACAAAAATTTTTAAACGTACGCTTGTTGGAATCATCCTGCTGCAAATTACCATAAGCGGATGTGACAAAAAAAACGATATTAATTTAAACGAATATAAAAAAGAAATCGAACAGTGGAGAGAAAAGCGCGTCGAAAGATTATTAAGAGATGATGGTTGGCTCACACTCTGTGGTTTATTTTGGTTGAATGAAGGCGAGAATAAATTCGGAACAGATTCATCGAACTCAATAATTTTTGCACCAGATAAATCTCCAAAATATTCCGGATCAATATTTTTAAAAAAAGGTGAACTGCGTTTAAAAACTGCTAAAGGTGTAGAAATCAAAATCAAAGATTCCTTAGTGACCGACGCAAAACTGAAGTCGGATGAGAATGGAAAATCTGAACCGACAATTATGAATTTAAAAACATTAATCTTTTATGTAATCGAACGCGACGGAAGGTTAGGTGTAAGAGTGAAGGATAAAGAAAACCCTGCAAGAATGAATTTCACAGGGTTGGAATATTTTCCGATCAATCCGAAATGGAGAATCGATGCGAGGTTTGACACATACGCTCCACCTAAGGTTATTCCTATCGTGAATGTGCTCGGGAAAGTAAAGAATGATACTTGTACGGGTGCAATTGTATTTAAAGTCGATGGTGAATTATTCCGGTTAGACGCTTTAAGGGAAGGTAAAGAATTATTCATCATTTTTCATGATGAAACATCAGGAAATGAGACTTATGGAATGGGACGCTTTCTTTATACGGATTTGCCAGACTCGAACAATAACGTTGTGATAGATTTCAACAAAGCTTATAATCCTCCCTGTGCATTTACGGAGTTTGCTGTTTGCCCGACACCGCCTGAACAGAATTATTTGAAATTACGGATTGAAGCGGGTGAGAAAAAGTATGCAGGGAGTGAGCATTAATGGCAGACAATAAAATAATTTTTTCAATGATAGGCGTTGGTAAAGTACACAAACCCAACAAACAGGTTTTAAAAAATATTTACCTTTCCTTTTATTACGGTGCTAAAATTGGTGTGCTTGGTTTGAACGGTTCCGGTAAAAGCACACTACTCCGGATCATCGCCGGTATAGATAAAGATTATATCGGAGAAATAGCCTCACAAAAGGGAATCACATTCGGCTACCTGTCGCAGGAACCTGAACTCGACCAAACTCAAACTGTAAAAGAAATTGTAGAAGAAGGCGCTCAGGAAACCGTTAACCTGTTAAAAGAATATGAAGCCATAAGCGCGAAGTTTTCGGAACCAGATGCAGATTTCGATGTTTTACTTGAAAAGCAAGCCAAACTTCAAGAAAAGATCGATCATCTAGGGGCATGGGATATAGACAGCAAACTCGAATTAGCTATGGATGCACTGCGTTGTCCGCCACCTGAAACTTCTGTTTCGGTAATTTCCGGAGGTGAACGAAGACGCGTTGCATTGTGTCGGTTACTTTTACGAGAACCCGACGTCTTACTTCTTGATGAACCCACAAACCATCTCGACGCAGAATCAGTCGCGTGGCTTGAACATCATCTCTCTCAGTACAAAGGAACAGTTATCGCTGTTACACACGACAGATATTTTCTCGATAACGTTGCTGGATGGATTTTAGAACTTGACCGCGGTGAAGGAATTCCTTTTCAGGGAAATTATTCATCGTGGCTTGAGCAAAAGCGGGCGAGACTTGCAGTAGAAGAGAAACAAGAATCGAAACGCCAAAAAGTTTTGCAGAGAGAGTTGGAGTGGATTCGATTAAATCCGAAGGGACGCCACGCAAAAAGTAAAGCACGTATCGCTGCGTATGAAAAAATGTTTGCAGAGGAAAACGAAAAGCGAAGTGAAGAGATTGAAATTTATATACCGCCTGGTCCACGCCTTGGCGATGTTGTTATTAACGCAGAAAGCGTTGCAAAATCATACGGTGATATTATTCTTTATGAAAACCTTACTTTCGATCTACCCGCCGGTGGTATCATCGGTATTATCGGTCCAAATGGTGCCGGTAAGACTACACTTTTCCGTATGATTACCGGACAGGAAAAGCCAGACACGGGAACAATTGCAATTGGTGATACAGTCAAGCTCGCCTACGTTGACCAGAACCGCCCACTAGACCCGAACAAAACTATCTGGCAGGAAATTTCCGGTGGTGAAGATATAATCAAGTTGGGTAATCGCGAAATGAACTCACGCGCCTACGTTGCCCGGTTCAATTTCAGCGGTACGGATCAGCAAAAAACTGTAGGTGTTTTATCCGGTGGAGAAAGAAACCGCGTGCATCTCGCAAAAGTATTAAGCCAGGGCGCTAACGTTTTGCTGCTCGATGAGCCGACAAACGACCTTGATGTAAACACGCTGCGTGCGCTCGAAGAGGCGCTAGAAAATTTTGCCGGTTGTGCAGTCATTATTTCTCACGACCGCTGGTTTTTGGATAGGGTCGCAACACATATACTCGCGTTTGAGGGTGACAGTGAAGCCATGTGGTTCGACGGAAATTATTCCGAGTACGAAGAGCACCGCAGAAAAGTTCTCGGTATAGAAGCCGACAAGCCGCATAGAATTAAGTATAAGAAGTTGATAAGGTAAAACAGAACCCGTAGAGACAATGATACGGAGATTATGTATGAAAAACAGATCCATTAAAAAAGTATTTACAAGCAAACCGACACTCGAAGGAGCTGGCGTCCATCTAAAACGCACGTTCGGTTTTAACGAAGTTCCAGATTTTGATCCGTTTCTTTTGTTAGATGACTTTCGTTCAAACACTCCTATATATTACATTAAAGGTTTTCCATGGCATCCTCATCGCGGCATCGAAACGATTACTTACATGCAGCGCGGGAATGTGGAACACGGCGACAGTCTGGGAAACAAAGGAATAATTTCATCCGGTGATGTGCAGTGGATGACTGCCGGCAGCGGTATTATACATCAGGAAATGCCGAAAGGAGATGAAGCCGGTTATAACTGGGGATTCCAATTGTGGGCAAACCTCCCAAAATCTCATAAGATGATGAACCCTCGTTACCGCGATATTAAAAAAAATCAAATACCGGAAATTGAAACAACAGCCGGAGTAAAGATAAAAATCATCGCCGGCGAAGTGGACCACACGAAGGGACCTGTAAAAGATATTGTCATTGAACCTGAGTATCTTGATGTTACCGTTCCACCGAAAACAGAATTCATTCATCCCACGAAGCCTGGACATACAGTTTTTGTTTACATTACGGGCGGCAAAGGATATTTCTCCGACGAAAAGAAATTGTTCTTGAACAACAACCTCGTCCTCTTTAACGACGGGGAACTGCTGCGAGTGACTACCGAAGATGAATTGGTCAGTTTTCTTTTAATTTCAGGATTGCCGATTAAAGAAACAGTGGCTTGGCACGGACCGATTGTAATGAATACGAGAATAGAATTAGAAATTGCGTTCGCGGAATATGAGAATGGAACATTCATTAAACATAGATAAAGAATATAATTGCAAACAAAGAATTACAGAAAACGGGAAACTACTTTGTCATTTCCTGAATCCTTTTCAGGACGATCTCTAACTCTTTATTCCAAAACTGCCAGTTGTGTGCGCCGGTTGTCTCGTGCAGTTCAAACCGGATACCTAACTTCCTTAACGTGACTGCAAATTTGTAGGTGAGGTCTAAGATTTCCGGCAATCCATCATTAGAGCCAACGGCAAGGTAGAAGAAAGGCACGGTAGCAGTATCAGCTTTTTGCGCGAGTGAGAATACGTCATTTTCATACCAATAACTGTTTCGTGTTGCGCCAAAAATATCTTTGATGCTTTGTATCGAACCCTTCGACCTGCGTGCGAGAATAGCCGAATCTTCAAGCCCGAATGGAACGTGTATCGCCGGACTCAGGCATCCAGCGAAGAAAAAAAGACTATCGTGTTTCAGTCCGAGTTTTGCTGCGCCGTAGCCGCCCATTGAAAGTCCCACAACCGCTCTCGAAAATTTCGTTGTTAAGGTGTTGTATTTTTTATCTACGAAAGGAATCAAATCGCTTATTAAATAGTCCTCATAATTTGCTTTGGGTTTAGTTATTGAATTGCTGTACCAGCTATTCTTTGCATCTGGGCTGATAATTATAAATTGATAGTTAGAGGCATAGCGTGTAAGTTCAGTTTGATTAACCCAGTCTGTATATTTACCGTTGTACCCGTGAAGGAGATAAATTGTCGTATAGCGTTCCGTACCTTTTGCGTACCCATCGGGAAGGACGACACAAAATTTCATCGTTGAATTAACAGAGAGAGAGAACAAACTGTCCTCGACAACGGTAATTTGCGAATACGTTGCAGTAATGCATAAGAGAAAAAGTAGAATGATAAATATACGTTTCATAGTGTTTTTCACGGTTTTAGTGTGATGTTCCGTTCGGCGTGACATTCGCTTACCGATTTCATCACTGAGGCTCAATGTTTGAACCGGTATAATAAGTTTTATCTGAATACTCTAATAACACTCTCAGACTGCTCTCTGGTCATAGTGACAATTATTTCAGCACATTATTTTCCGGCGCCCATTTCTTTTGCCAATTGGGGTATTCCTTGAAGACTCTCTCCGGTTCGTAGGTGTACCAGGTATATCCGCTTCTTCGTTCTCTCTCAACTTCAGCTAAAGAATAAACTAGTATCCCATCTCGGTTGCAGAAAAGAGGTTTGTTCGTTACCAATTCATAAAGTCGTGCCCAGATGGGCGGTGCTTGTGGGTCTTCAATAACAACCCGGTCGATATTCGATGTGGAGTATTTATAAACCATTGTCGGAGCTTCTATTGTAACGACTCGTACACCAAATATTTGTGATTCCTTTAGCCATTTTACAGCAGCTTGGATAGCATTAATAATTTCTCGGCTTGGATTTTCGAAACTCATCAGGAAACAAACAATATCCGCACTTTCCTCACCACCAAGCGAAGCCGGTTCAAAAGTCCTTGCGCCTTGAGGTGTGAAATTTACATTGTCGTGCTGCTGACACCATGCGGTAAGCTTATTGTCTTGAATTGTCTGGCATTTCAATACACACGATACAGCTTTATCGAATGCTCGTTTCACTTTTTTATACCGGACACTATCCACGAATGAATACCAGTGTTTATACTGAATTATATCATGAAGCACTTTCATTACACCAATCATAGCGCCATCGTTGAACGTGATATGTTTTCTGTAACCGCTTGTGTCGGGAAAAAACTGAGGAAAGCCGCCGTTGGGATATTGAGCCGCGAGTATGAAATCTATCCCTCTCAAACAACCATCCTTAAATCGTTCTATCTTTGTTACCGAATATGCCTTAGCCAAGTATTCAACATGTGAGTGTGTGGCACCGTTGTCGAATGTTGTATTTGTTTTGTCTTTTACTTTTTTTAATGAATCTGTTTGCTCTTCAGTTAACAAGGCAAGCATATCATAATTTTTAGGCCAACCGCCATTTGTTTTCTGGTAACGTAATACGTTATCTGCGATTTCTTCGATTTGTTGAATTTTATATCTCGGCTGATGCGGTGAAGGATTAACGACTTTGTCTTCGTCGTAGATATCGTACCAATGATGTGAGCCGTCCTTGAAACCTATAGTATCTATTGTTTGATTATGAGGTAAGTGTTTGTGCTGTTGCGCTACCGATCTATAAAATGATATTATTATTAGCAGCATGATAGAAATTATACATACGGTCTGAAAATTTTTATTTTTTAGTCTTCTCACCATTAAATTACTTGGAGGTATGATGTAATGCTTGTTTTATTAATATTTCTAAAGTCAACTCATTACTGTCTGTATTTTTTAAAACTTGACGTATGGCTTGTTCAGCGATAGTTCTATTGTAACCGAGTGATAATAAAGCATTTAAGGCATCATTACGAATTTTTAATTGTTGAGTGGATGAGGGGAGTGTTGAAATTTCGATACCAATCTTGCCAAGTTTATCGCGCAGTTCTAATACTAACCGTTCAGCAGTTTTTCGTCCAACTCCGGGAATCGAAGTAAGTGCAGCTATATTTCCGGTTTGAAAAGCAGTTTTTAATTCTTCGGCATCAATTCCTGATAAAATCCCTTGAGCTATTTTAGGCCCTATTCCCGAAACGGATATTAGCATTTTAAACATGTCGCGTTCATTTTCCGTCGCAAAACCGAACAGTTGCAGAGCATCTTCGCGAACGTGCAGATAAGTAAAAATTTTTATCCGATTTGATGATGAATCTAACTTTTCGAACGTGGATAGTGATATGTTTAAAAAGTATCCAACGCCATTAACATCGACGACAACTTCCGTTGGAGATTTCGATATTAGTTTTCCTTGAAGATATGAGTACATGTTTTTTTTATATAATTTTAATATTCGGAATATGTTCATGATGTTTAACTATTCTTCGCCGAAGGTGATTCGTCGAGGATTCGACAAACGATTTCCAATCTTTGTAACGACCTGATTTATTTTTCATGGACCCTCGTAACATTTTATGATGGAATGAGTGACAAATTGCAACAGCAAGAGCATCGGTCGTGTCGTAATGTTTCGGTAAGGTGCGCAATTTCAGCAGCGACTTCACCATGTACTGCACCTGCTCTTTAGATGCAGCCCCATTACCGACAACAGATTTTTTAACCTCACGCGGTGAATATTCAGTTAACGGAATTTTATTTAGAATTGCTGTAAGCATTGCAATACCTCGCGCTTGTCCCAATTTAAGCGCCGATTGTGCATTCTTTCCGTAAAAAGCAGTTTCGATCGCAATTTCGTCGGGCGAAAACTTTTTGATAACTTTATCTAATTTATGAAAAATTGATTCGAGACGGGTGGACATGTTTACCCCATTTTTATTTTCAACAGCATCGCAAGTGATAAGTTGTAACTTAGACCCTGATATTTCGATGACACCGTATCCGGTAACAAGAGTCCCGGGATCAATTCCCATCAGAATTAATTTATTTTTCTTTGGAATCATGATTGGGCATTAAAATTAGCCATTACTTTTTCATCTATATCAAAATTCGGATATACGTTCTGAACATCATCGTGTTCTTCCAATACTTCCATTAGCTTTAGCACTTGCTCGGCTTCTTTACCATCGACTTTAACAAAATTTTCAGGCATCATTTCTAATTCTGCTGATTCGATCTTAATATTTTTTGCTTCTAAAGCTTTTTTAACAGGTTCGAAAGTTTCAGGCGAAGTTTTAATTTCATAAAATTCATCTTCTACTTTCAGATCGTCGGCACCAGCGTCTAAAATGATACTCAATATATCATCTTCGGAATAGTTAGCTTTGGCTATTTGAATGGCTCCTTTTTTATGGAAGCTCCAAGCCACCGATCCTGCAGTGGCAAGTTTACCATTATTGCGTTCAAGTAGATGTCGTAATTCTGATACTGTTCTGTTTTTATTATCAGTTACTGTTTCTATTAACATAGCAACACCACCAGGAGCATAAGCTTCGTAAGTAACTTCCTCATAAGTAACGCCGGGTAGCTCACCCGTACCTTTCATAATTGCTCTTTTAATATTGTCTGCTGGCATATTGTTGGCGCGGGCTTTCTCTACTGCTAATCGTAAGCGTGGATTACCGCCAGGATCACCCCCACCCTGCTTTGCTGCTATAGTCAGTTCTTTGGTTATCTGTGTAAAAACTTTTCCTCTTTTTGCATCTATTGAAGCTTTTTTCCTTTTAATTGTTGCCCATTTTGAATGTCCAGACATGGAATGAGTTCTCCTTTAAATAATTCAGCGTAAATCTTTTATTTTTAACTGGGGAAAAGTTTCTCCGTTTGGTGCACTACTTTGCCAATCCGATTCGTTAACCGAAAATACGATGTCCACCCCGTTTGCAGATTGTACAGCTTTTTCTTTGAGGTGCCCCAGATTGAATCCGATTGCGTCAATCATAAAACCATCTTGACGCACTTTTAAACGTAAGTGATTGTTACCCACAATTTTAGGTGGAGCAGTTATTTGAACCTTTCTTGCCAAAAAAACCGGCCTTAAATTTTGAGGACCGAACGGTGCGAACTCGTTTAAGATTCGTCGAAAGCGTGATGTTATTTCTGTCAATTTAATCTCAGAGTCGATTCTGATTTCTGGCTTCAGCAATTCTTCGCTCATTAATTCTTTTACAGCGTTATTAAATGCTACTTTGAATTCATCCAATCTTTCTATCTCAACTGATAAGCCCGCGGCATATTTATGCCCGCCAAACTGAAGCAACTTATCCTCGACCTTCTTCAATGCTTGATAAATATCGAACCCTGCGATACTCCGAGCAGACCCCTTAGCTACTCCATCAATAGTAGTCATCATTATAGTGGGTAAATAATATTTCTCGACTAATCTCGAGGCGACTATCCCGATTACACCGGGATGCCAGTCGTCTTGATGCAATATGATAGAAGCATCATTTTCAAAATCTAAATAGTTTTCAACTAACTCTTGTGCATGTTCAAATGTTTCTTCGTCGATTTTTCTTCTGTTCCTGTTTTCTTCTTCAAGAATTTTAGCGTGTGCCATTGCTTCTTCGTAGCTGTCGCTAACCAATAAACTTACAGCGCGTTCTGCATTTCCTAACCTGCCTACAGCGTTTATCCGAGGAGCGAGCATAAAAACGATTTGGCTTGAGTTCAGATTTTCTACTTTCAATCCAGCCGTTTCTATCAACGCTTTTATACCAGGCCTGGGAATTTCGTTAATCTGCTTTAAACCGAGTTTTACCAAAGTTCTGTTTTCATCTACTAATGGAACAATGTCTGCCGTCGTAGCCAAAGTTATTAAGTCGAGAAAACTGTAAACGAATTCCTCTGCACCTAACTGCATTGCTACAGCTTGTATGTATTTGAAACCTACACCACAACCACTCAAATATTTAAATGGATATGAACAAAAGTGCATGAATGGGTCTAAGACAGCATAAGCTTTTGGAATATCAGCAGTCGGCTCGTGATGGTCAGCGATAATAAAATCAATACCTAACGAGTTGGCGTATTCGACTTGTTCGTTTGCCGTAATGCCACAATCGATTGTAATCATCAATGTTGCGCCATATTCTTTTGCGAGGTCAATTCCATAGTTGGAAACACCGTATCCTTCTTTTACTCTGTCGGGAATGTGGTATTTAACATTCGGATTAAATCTCCGGAAGAATAAATAAAGCATTGCAACACCGCAAGTTCCGTCGACGTCGTAGTCGCCATAAATCATAATTTTTTCTTTATTCTTAATAGCCCTGAGTGTCCGGTCGACAGCTTTTTCCATTCCATCCATCAAAAAGGGGTTGTGGAAGTGTGAAACATTGGGTCTGAAATATTGTTTTGCTTTTTCATAAGTATCGATATTTCGATTCAATAAAATCTTAGCGATTGGTAGCGGAATGTTTATTTCTTTAGATAATTTTTCGATAAGGGTTTTATCATCAAATTGTGCTACAGTCCATCGGTTCTCTCTAGTCATAGTTGATTATCTTCTTTAAATTGTCATCGTACACACCTGAATCATAAAAACGGCAGCCCGAAAATCTATAAGCCGAATTTTGTATCTCGTCATCCCACTTCAAGTGGGGGAACGAAACTGCAATCATTTATCTAGCCCCGACCTCACGATCGGGGTCGAGCAGTCTACCCAAGGCTATTCGACCTAACTGAATAGGTCGAGCAATGCGGACCACACTGTTCACCTCTTATTTGACCTTGCACCGGGTAGGGTTTGTCGTGTCCCGATTCATTCAGTTCCGAAATATCGGAACGGAATTTAACAAGATCCATTAACGGACCCCCGACATTACTGTCGGAGCGGTGAGCTCTTAACTCGCCTTTTCACCCTTATTCCGTTCAGTCAATAAATTGACGGAACGGAACGGTATATTTTCTGTGACACTTTCCGTTACCGTGGACTTTCGTCAACGATACCCTTCTGTTAGGAGGTACCCTGTCCTGTGGAGTTCGGACTTTCCTCCTCGTCAAACCGTCATTTGACGGATTGGCGGGGCGATTGCACGATTTTCGGTGCCGTCTGCGATTCAGGTTGCAGATGTTGATATATGTTAATTAAACTTTAATGCGCCTGCGGCTGTCTATTCCCGCATTGGCTAATAAATCGGCTTCTTTATTTCTCTCGCGGTTAATATGTTTGACCTCGAATCTGACCGCCGATTTTGTCAAAACACGTTGAATGTGTTGATAAATTTTTTTAATTCCTTCGTTTCTCACGCGATACTGTCCGTTAATTTGTCGTACTAAAAGTTCGCTGTCCGAAAATACAATCAGATGCTTACAGCTTATCTCAATAGCTTTGTTAAGACAAACTAATAAAGCCGAATATTCGGCTATATTATTTGTAGTTTTACCGATATAACCACTTATCGATTCGATGAAGCTACCTGTCTGGTCTTTTAATACTACTCCTATACCACTGTCGCCCGGGTTGCCCCTTGAAGCACCATCAATAAAAGCGTGTATCGTCATAAAATATTCGAACTCGTCTCTACAATTTTATCTGATACGAGAATTCTACCACAATATTCGCAAGTATAAAGTTTTTCGTTTTGACGTAATTCGAGTAACTTTTGAGCTGGGACAATATTAAAACAACCGCCGCAAGAATTTCGTTTAACTGCTACTATTGCTTTTCCGTTTTTGGCTTTCCGAATTTTTTCGTATTGTACTAAAACCTGTTTATCTATGCGGACAACTAATTTGTCTCGTTGATGGCGGTACTGTAATTCTTCTTCTTCGTTGTCCTTCGCAACTATTGCAAGTTCCTTCTTTTTCTCGCTCAATTCTGACATAATTGCTTCTAATTCCATCTTCGAAGTTTCTAAATCGGCTTTATGGTTTTTAATATGCCCCTCATAAACACTCACATCTTTTGCTAATTGTTCAATTTGTTTTTCGGCATTCTCGATTTCACGGGTCAAAGCATCATACTGTTTATTACTCTTGACTTCAAATTGTTGTTTTTTATACTTTTCGATTTTTTCGGTTAAGCTAAGTATCTCTACGTCTGCTTCATCGCTTTTAATGATATTGCTTTTTATAGTATTTTCGAACTCTTCATTTTTTGATTTAAGTTCATTCTCTTTCGCAGTCAACTCCGCAACAATTTGAGGTAAATCTCCTTTCATCTCGTTGAGCTCATCTAGATGCAAATCAACTTTTTGTAAGGCGTACAGGTAACGCAATCTATCTTCCAAAGTTCGCTCCAATTATTTAAATATTTTGTATAGTGTTTTGTAAATATGTTGTTTGAATAACTTGTATATTTTCTTTTAGAAGTGCTAATTTATATTTTAGATAATTGACGATAGTATCGACTATAGAAATTTCAGTCTCAAAATGGCCAGCATCGACGAGCAAAATTTTATCCTTCGCCTGCTGAAATAAATGATAGGTAACATCACCAGTAACAAACGCGTCAGCTTTGCAAGCCAATGCATCGGCGAGTAGGTTGCCTCCCGAACCGCCACAAACAGCAACAGTTTTAATTTTTTCTCGGGCACCTCCAACATAGCGGATATTTTCGACATTTAATTTTTCTTTAACGTGTTGTAAAAATTTTTTTTGTGTCAATTCTTCTTCCAATGTTCCGATAGCGCCTGCACCATAAAACTGAAATTCGTTTTCTAGGGGATAAATGTCGTAAGCCGGCTCCTCGTAAGGATGTGATTTAGTTATGGCATCTGTTACTTCGGTTACTCTCCAATCGGGAACGATCATTTCTAACCTTATCTCATCCACTTTTTCAAACTCACCCGCTTTTCCAATAAACGGCTTAGATTCGATGCTACCCTTAAATGTCCCAATGCCAGGGCTTCTGTATGAACAATATTCATAATTACCGATCGAACCAGCACCCGCGTATGCCATCGCTTCAGCTACTTTTTCCGTGTATTCTGAAGGTACGAAAACAACAATTTTCTTTATGTGATTATTTGATTTTTTGAGAATCTTTATATTGGTTAAATCCAATTTTTGAGATAAAGTGAAACTAACGCCGCCCTTAGTAAAATCTAAATTTGTGTGAACTGCTATGAGTGAAATTTTATTTTCGATAAGTTTGAATATCAGCCTTCCCCGGTCATCGTTTGTAGTAACATTTTTAAGCGGTTCGAATATTAACGGGTGATGTGTTATTATTAAGTCGATATTCTTTTTAATAGCTTCATCAACAACTTCTTCGGTAGCATCTAACGCAACAAGTATCTTTAGGGCAGGGTTACCGTAGCTCCCGACCTGCAAACCGATATTGTCTCTTTCCCACGCTATATTCTTAGGAGCCCATTCTTCTAGTAGATTATTTATATCTTTTACTATCATCTATAAATTTATATAAAAAAAAAGTCCTGTTTTGCAGGACATTAGGATTACTTATGTTGTCTAATATTACTCTTTTGGTGATCGGGATAATCATAGTTATTTAAATATATAGATATCCGTCTATAAAAGCAAGTTAGGTTTTCAATTCTGAAATATCCAAATCTCGTAAAGTAGCAATCTCCTTTTCAATAAAGTTGAGTTTATTTACTAAATGACTTAATATCTCATTCATTTCCGGAGAAATATCACGCCGGGCAATTATATCTGTGCTAATTTTGATTGCGGCTAACGGATTATTGAATTCGTGACATATAGCAACGATGAGTTCCCGGATTGCTTCTGCTTTTTTACCTGAAATAATTTTTTCTTTTTCGGCTTTTGCAATTTGTTTTTTAATTTTCACTCGTTCTAATACAGTAAGAATTGTCCGTGGAAGCAAAGTATCGACCGCTTCTTCTTTTACCAGATAATCTTCAACCTCATATTTCATAGCTTCGATTGCAACTTTAAAATTTTTGACTGATGTTAATAAAATTATTGGTGTGAAAATATTTTCTCTTCTGATCTCTTTAATGATCTCTAAACCGTTTTTTCCAGGAATGTTATAATCCACCAGAATTATATCTATTTGTTGATTGGTTTTTAATTCTTTTAGAGCGCTGTCCCCATTTTCTTTCCACAAAATGTTAAATTTCTTATTAGGGAACCGATTCATCAGATGATGGGAAAGACTAGCATAAGCCGCATCATCATCTACCAGAAGCACATTAATTTGTTCGTTTATCATATAAAAATCCAATTTCTTATCCTAATTATAACATTTGTATGTACAATAATCAAGATTTAGTCGATTGTTTGCATTTCTGGAATCAATTTCTTATACTTAAACCAAAAATATTTTATCTGGAATATTTAAAACACCAATCGATAGGAGTTGTTTATGGTAGATAAAAATCGAGTTTTAGTAGTAGATGATGAAGATACTCTGAGAACTGTATTAAGCCAAGAATTAAAAGGCGAAGGATATGATGTAGAAACCGCATCCGACGGTCAAATTGCGATAGACACCATTAGGGAGAAAACTTTCGACCTCATACTTCTGGATATCAAAATGCCGAATGTTGATGGTTTCGAAGTTTTAAAATATATTAAAGAAAATCATAAAAATCTTAAAGTTATAATGTTGACTGGTTTTGCCGACCTAAAAAATGCAATTGAATCAAAAAAATTAGGGGCGGAGGATTTCGTCAGCAAACCTTACGATTTGGTAGACCTGCTCACCACGATAGAAAGAGTGTTAAGTGAATAATGCTTCAACGTGATAAAATTCTAATCGTTGATGATGAGATTCAGTTAATACAATTGTTAAAGTTTGAATTGGAGGAGACAGAACGGTACGTTGTTGATCTTGCATTCGACGGAGCTGAAGCAATCAACTCTTTACAAAAAAACATCTACGATGCAATTTTATTGGATATCAAGATGCCTCGAATCAGCGGTATAGAAGTTTTAAAATTTCTGCAAGAAAACTATCCTAACACACAAGTCATAATACTTTCACGATTCAGCGATGTTAAAACAGTAGTACAGACTATAAAACTCGGCGCTTACGAGTTCGTAGGAAAGCCGTACGAAATCGACGAGTTGCTCAACGTATTAGAGCGGGCACTCGAGAGAAAACGACTCTTTATAAAAAATAAATTGATGGAAACCGAACTCTCAAAAATAACTGGTTCCAAAATAATCGGTTCATCCCCCGCTTTCCAACTAGTAATCGACAACGCTAAAAAAGTTGCCGACAGCGATTCTTTTGTATTGATTGAAGGTTCAAGCGGAACCGGTAAAGAGTTAATTGCAAATCTGATACATAAAAATAGCCCTCGTAAAAATAAACCGTTTGTTGCTGTGAACTGTGCCTCTATTCCAGACACTTTATTAGAGAGCGAACTATTCGGTTACGAAAAAGGGGCTTTCACGAATGCTTATACGGCAAAAGCAGGATTAGTCGAGGTGGCAAACGGCGGGACACTTTTTTTAGACGAAATCGGCGACATAAGCTTAACAATCCAACCAAAACTACTCCGTTTTTTGGAAACAGGAAATTTTAGAAGAGTGGGCGGCACAAATGAAATGCACGCTGACCTCAGAGTAGTTTCTGCAACAAATAAAAATCTTCAAAACGAAACTCAAATGGGAAAATTTCGCGAAGATTTATATTATCGATTAAATGTTTTTACTCTTAAAATTCCTTTGCTACGAGATCGAAAAGATGATATCCCATTATTAGTAGATTTTTTCCTTAAAAAGAAGGCTAATGCGAAAGAAACAAAATTTATTAGCCCGGATGCGATGGAACTATTATTGAGCCACGACTGGCCCGGTAACGTCAGAGAGTTAGAGCACGTAATCGAAGGAGCGGTTATTCTTTCCAGCAACAATATTATTTATCCGCACGATCTAAGATTAAATACCAAAGTATCCGATCCACAACCGAACCGACACACTCCAACAACTGATATTAATATTAATAAAAAAGAATTAGCCCTCTTATCGATGGAAGAGGTTGAAAAAGGATATATCAGAGATGTACTTAAAGTTATGAAGGGTAATAGAACCAAAACCGCTAATATTCTAAAAATAAGTTCAAAAGCTTTATACTTGAAGATTAAGAAATACGGGATAGTAGTTACAGATTAGTTGCAATATAATAGAAATTTTTGTAAATTTTTCTAAACTTTTCACATCAACATTCCAAAGATAGGTAGCTAATATGAGAGCCGTGATAATGGCCGGTGGATTCGGAACTCGATTGAGGCCGTTAACTGCCAATTTGCCAAAACCGATGGTACCCATGATGAACAAACCAATCATGGAACATATTATTGGACTTCTAAAGAATCATGGTCTTACTAATATTATAGCCACTCTATTCTTTCATCCGGAAGCAATCTCGAACTACTTCGGTTACGGTGAATGGCTCGGTGTTAATATGAGTTATGTGAAAGCTGACGCCGACTACGGAACTGCCGGTAGTGTAAAAAATGCAATAACTACTATCGGTATCCCAAAAGAACGAGCCATCATAATCAGCGGCGATGTTTTGACTGATATTAATCTTTCACACGCAATCGAATTTCATAAGCAAAAATCAGCAAAAGCTACAATTGTTTTAACTCATTCGAAAAACCCTCTTCAATTCGGAATAGTGATTACTGACGACAACGGAAAGATAACTCGATTTTTAGAAAAACCCGCCTGGGGCGAAGTATTCTCGGATACGATTAACACCGGAATTTACATTTTAGAACCTGAAATATTCGATCTTATTCCTTATCGCGAAGAATTCGATTTCAGCAAAGATTTATTTCCGCTCCTTTTAGAAAAGGACTTAGGGCTTTATGGTTACATCACAGATGGATACTGGCGTGATATCGGTAACCTAAATGAATATCAAGAAGCCCATTTGGACTTCCTTTCCGACAAGGTAAAGCTTCCTATTGAAGGGATGCAATATAAAAATTCGAATAATTTAAAAGAAAACATTTATATCGGAAAAAATTTTTTAAGCGAAGAAAATATAAAAATTTTTAACTCTGTTATCGGTGATAATTGTAAAATCGGAAGGAATTCTATAATACGGAATAGCGTTATCTGGTCGAACACAATTATAGGAAGTGATGCCGACTTATCGGCTGATGTGTTAGGATTCGGTTGTGAAGTTGGTGACCGAGTAACAATCTCAGATAATGTTTTTATAGGTGATAAATGTAAAATCGGCAGCGGGGCGCGGTTAATTTCTAATATTAAACTCTGGCCTGAGAAGACTGTAGAAGAAGGTGCAATTCTGAACCGAAGCTTGGTTCTTGAAGATAGGTGGCTAAAGGAACTTTTTACTGACGCAAGAATTACGGGCTTATCGAATATCGAGATGAATTCTGAATTCGGGGCAAAACTCGGAGCTGCTTTCGGAACATTTTTAGGCGAGGGCAAAACAATCGTAACCAGCCGCGATTCCGATAACGTATCGCGAATGATGAACCGCGCTCTAATATGCGGATTAATGTCGGCGGGGATCAATATCAACGATATGCGTGCAATGCCTATTCCATTAGTTCGTCACGAATTAAGTTCTGGTCACGATGCGGGTGGTGTGCACATTCGAAAATCACCTTACAATAAATCGATGACCGATATAATATTTTTCAATTCGAACGGGAAAGATTTGCCGATAGGTAGAACTAAATCGGTCGAACGCATATTTTTTGGCGAAGATTTTTTACGCTCGGCGCCTCACAAGGTCGGCAACATCAATTTTATTGAACGAACAACCGAAATTTATCGTCAAACATTTCTATCCACCTTACATTTGGAAGCTATAAGCAAAGCCAAGTTTAAGATAGTTCTGGATTATTCGAATGGGGTTGCTTCTACAATATTCCCGACGATTTTAGGCTCGTTAAATTGCAACACAATCGCTCTGAATGCGCATCTTGACCCTCGAAAATTAACTCGCGAACCAAAAGAAGTGGAAGAATCACTTAAACATTTGTCACATATAGTAACATCATTGAAATACGACCTCGGGTGTATGATTGATTCCGGAGCGGAGCGTATAACTTTAATTGATGAGAATGGAAACATTATTAATCACGACCGACTGCTTACTCTCGTGGTAAAATTGTTTCTTGAAGTAAATCCGAAAACAAAAAGATTTGCTGTTCCTATAACTGCACCAGCAGAAATCGACGAGCTGGCACGAGAGTATTCGATTGAAGTTATTAAAACTAAAAGCTCACATCTTGCAATGATGGAAGCCGCAAGCGATAAATCGGTAGCATTTGTTGGCGGCACGAAAGGTGGTTTTATTTTTACCGACTTTTTCTTCGCATCGGATGGGATGTATTCACTCGTAAAAATTTTAGAGTTGCTGGCGCTGAAAGAAGAGTTGTTAGGAACTCTGAACAAAAATGTAATAAAGTTTCATAGCGCCCACAGTGAAGTCCCTTGCACGTGGGACGCCAAAGGAAAAGTCATGCGCTACATAATGAAAGGTACCGAGGGGCAGAACCGGGAACTAATAGATGGTATTAAAATTAATTTTACGAAGAACGATTCGGACAACATATGCGTCCACCTGATACCCGATAAAGAAAATCCGATTTTTCATATTAAAGCCGAAGCAAAAACCAAAACAGCCGCTTTAGCGCTTGCTGAAGAATTTACTAAAAAAATAACCGAATGGCGCGATATGGCTTGATGGTGAGCATATAAAAGGAGTAGATGATGAGAATAAGCGACATACTGAACGAAAATCTTGTACAGATTAATTTAAAAGGGGAAAATAAAAATGATATCATCAATTCGATGATTGACCTGTTGAACAATTCAAAAAAAGTTCTAGATATCGAAAAAGTACGAACGGCAATTTTCGAACGCGAAAAAATCATGTCAACAGGTGTAGGCAACGGATTCGCAATTCCGCACGGAAAAACCGATGCGGTGGACGATATCGTTGCCGCTTTTGGAATTACAGAAAAACCTATTGATTATCAATCACTCGACGAAAAACCAGTTCGATTAATATTTCTACTCGTCGGAAAGGAAAATCTTGTAGGTCCTCATATCAAATTGTTGAGTAGAATCTCACGTTTAATGAATAAAGACGATTTTCGACAAAAACTTCTGAACTGCTCTTCGTCTCTGGAAGTTATCGAGATTTTAAAAGTGGAAGAAGCTAACTACTTTGATATCTAAGAAATTTAAACCAAAATTACATTGAAATTCAAATCAATAAAGGGAACAAAAGATATCCTGCCGGACGAAAGCCACTTATGGCAATCCGTCGAACATCGGATACGCTCGGTAATGGATATTTATAATTATAAAGAAATCAGAACGCCTGTATTCGAAGAAACATCTCTGTTTTCACGAAGCATTGGAGAATTAACCGATATAGTTGGAAAAGAGATGTACTCTTTTACTGATCGCAGTGGTAATAGTTTAACACTAAAACCGGAGATGACGGCGGCTGTAACCCGGTCTTATATTCAACACAACTTGGGCGAGAAGCAACCACTAACAAAAGTTTATTATATAAGTCCTGCATTCCGACAAGAAAGACCTCAGGCGGGTAGGTTGCGCCAATTTCATCAATTCGGCGCCGAAGCTATCGGTGGACCCAATCCCGAAATTGACGCCGAGATTATCTCTTTATCCGCTGCTATCTATAAAAATTTTGACATCACCGATTTTGAAATTAGAATTAATTCAGTCGGTTGTCAAAAATGTCGAGACAAATATAAAACCGTTCTTAAATCTTTTCTTTCAACAATAGCCGACAAACTCAGTTCAGACAGCCAACGAAGAATCGATACAAACCCGATAAGAGTTTTAGACTCGAAAGACGAGAACGATATTAAACTCACGATCGACGCACCGTTGATGAAGGATTATCTCTGCGGGGATTGCAAAATTCATTTTGAAAAACTTCAAACACTTCTGCATACAGCCGGAGTAGATTTCAAAGTTGACGGCAGAATCGTTCGAGGTTTGGATTATTATACAAAAACTGCGTTTGAAATTATCAGCAACGAATTAGGTGCTCAGGATGCCCTTACCGGCGGAGGCAGATATGATTTGTTGGTATCCGAACTTGGCGGTAAACCGACACCCTCTGTCGGTTTTGCTGCAGGAATGGAACGTTTGCTTATGGTCTTGCAGAAACGCAACAAGTTAAACAGAACCACACCACATCCTAAATTATTTATTGCAGCTATGGATGATAAATCGCGGGACAGAGTTTTTCAAGAAATTTTCAAGTTGCGCAATAAAGGCATTTCGTGCGATTCCGATTTGTTGTATAGAAGTCTAAAAGCGCAGATGCGTGAAGCCGACCGTCAGCAAGCGGAATATGTAATCGTAATCGGTGAAAATGAAATTAAGTCAAATAGAGTAACGATAAAAGCGATGCAAACTGGAAACCAACAAGAAATTTCGCTGGACGAACTCCCTGATTACTTAAGCGGGAACTAATTGTGAAAAAAATCAAACCTGAAGCTCTTCCTTACCAGTATCGTCTTATATTTTCCAAAAAGTCAAACCAGATTAATAAGACCTGGGAGGCTAATATACGATTAGAAACTATACAAGAGTTTATAAATTTTCAATATGAATTATTAGTAGAAGAAGCAGCGAATCAGTTTGAGATTAAATTAAAGATATTAGGAATAAATACACCTAAATTATTGATTCCGGGCAATGGACCTGCAGTTTTCGAAAAATCATATCCGCAATTATCCGGAGAATATCGGATTGAAATCGCCAATATGGACGGAATAAAAAATATTTTCAAAATTAAAATTTCAAAAGACAAAATACGACTGTTGAAAAATCTACAAAAGTCGTTTGTCGATTTCATAATCGAATAATATTTTCATTTATGTATCCTGAACTATTCAAAATCGGACCATTTACAGTATATAGCTACGGATTGATGTTAGGTATTGCTTTCATCACTGCAAGCTTTCTATTGACAAAAGAATTGAAACGAAAAAAGTTAGACCCAAACCTTTCCGGCACGATTACAATGTTAGCTGTGATATGCGGAATCGTAGGGGCAAAATTATTTCACCTTATTGAAAATTGGAGATACCTTCTGCGTGAACCGATGAGTATGATATTTTCTGCCGGCGGTTTGACTTTTTACGGCGGCTTTATACTTGCAACTATAGTTATTATCATTTATCTAAAAAAGAAAAAAGTTCCTGTTTTCAAAATTACCGATGCCGCATCGCCTGGTTTGATGCTCGGGTATGGAATTGCACGCATCGGCTGTCACCTTTCGGGCGACGGTGATTATGGTGTACCAACCAATTTACCGTGGGCGATGTCATACGAAAAAGGTACATTCCCACCATCAGCGGCATTCAAAGACTTTCCCGAAATCGTTGAGAAATATGGTGTGAATGGGGTTGTACCTGATAATATATTAGTCCACCCTGCCCCACTTTATGAGTTGATTGCTGCTGTTTTTTTATTCCTTATACTTTGGAAATTGCGTAAAAAAATCACAACTGATGGTCAGCTATTTTTCACTTACTTGATTTTTTCAAGTAGCGAAAGATTGTTAGTCGAGTTCATACGCATCAATCCTCGAATTCTGTTTGGATTCTCAGAAGCACAAATTATATCAATAGTATTATTTATCATTGGTATTGGTGGACTGGCTTCCCTGAAACGAAAAATAAATGACCGACCGAAAAAAAACAACTGAAATTATTACAGCGAGAAATCCTGTTATTGCCGCACTACAATCTGAAACAGTAATCGAGAAAATATATATTTTACGCGGAGTACAGGGAACTCAAATCCAAAAAATCAGAACGCTCGCTAGACAAAAAGGGATACTTTGCGTAGAAATAGACAGACATAAATTCCGAGAAATTGTCAGTGATACAACTACGCAAGGAGTGGCAGCTCTCGTTGGCTCCAAAACTTATGTTGATGTACAAGATATTCTTAATATTGCCGCATCTAAGAATGAATTACCATTCATAGTAATATTAGACGAGATTGAAGACCCACAGAATTTGGGGGCGATTATTCGCACTGCCGAGTGTGCTGGTGTTCATGGTGTTGTCATCCCGAAACATCACTCTGCTTCAATCACTACTGCGGTCGCAAAATCGTCATCGGGTGCAATCGAATTCATGCCAATCGCAAAAGTAACTAATATTGCAAACACGATTGACGAGTTAAAAACTTTTGGTGTCTGGGTCGTCGGAACAATTACTACTGCTGAAAAAAATTACACAGAAATAGACTACAAAATTCCGATTGCATTAGTTGTAGGCAACGAAGGATCGGGTATTCGCCGGCTCATAAAAGAGAAGTGCGATTTTCTGGTTAAAATACCTATGTTCGGAAAGATAGAATCATTGAATGCCTCGGTTGCAGCAGCGCTGGTAATGTATGAGGTAGTAAGGAACAGGAAGTAAGTACGAAAATCGAATATCGAAATTTGAATTTTAACCAAGCTTGATAAAGGATAAAAAAAAGGTTCTTACTTGCATTGTTGGTGTTGATCTTGCAGGCAGTCCGAAAAGAAACACCGGCATTTGTTCATTAAAAGGGATGACGATTCGAGCATACGCTACTGTATTTTCCGATGACGAAATTATTTCGTTCATAGAAAAAGCCCGACCGAATTTAATTGCAATAGATGCCCCTCTGAATCTGCCTCCTGGCAGAAAAAATATAGAAGATCAAAATGGTGAACATTTTCGTCCGTGCGACAGGGAACTTTTAAAACGTAAAATACGATTCTTTCCCATTACTCTTGGTCCAATGCGCTCGCTTACAGTTCGTGGAATTAAACTGAAAAAGATTTTACATCGGAAAGGTTACAAGGTAATTGAAATATACCCCGGCGTCGCTCAGGATGTTTGGCGTATTCCTCGAAAACAAAAAGGACTTTCAAAACTCAAGCGTGGATTAGAAAAGCTCGGACTAAAAGGGTTAAACAGCAAAATGAACGGTGATGAACTTGATGCTGTATCCGGTGCCTATGTTGGTAAGTTGTTTCTGCTGAACAAAGCAGAGGTTTTGGGCAATTTTACAAATGGCGCGATAGTAGTACCGAAAAAGACCTGAATAAATCAGGTAAGCAAAAAGCAAAATATTTAATTGTCGTCTTGCCTCTCCAATCCATACTTCTTCATCTTGCTGTACAGGTGGCTTCTTTCGATGTCGAGGGCTTCGGCGGTTTTGCTTATATTCCACTTGTGTAAATCGAGCAAGCGTTTTATGTACAACGTTTCCGACCTGTCTTTGAATTCCTGAAAATTATGACTCGTAGAAACAATGTCGTCGAGTGCTGTGCCTTTTGTACTGCCAGTAGTTTCGAGTACGTCAACCTCTATCGTATTTGCAGGAGTCATTATTACAAGCCGTTCAATTATATTCCGAAGCTCGCGGACATTACCACTCCATCCGAGTCCTTTAAGATAATCTAATGCTCTGTCGGAAATTTTCTTTAGTGCAAATCCGTTGCGCTTGCAAATATCTTCTACAAACGCTTTAGCTAATATTGGAATGTCTTCAAGTCTTTCGCGTAACGAAGGTACGTGTATAGGTATAACATTGAGGCGATGGAATAAATCCTCTCTAAAGTTACCCTTTTTTATTTCTTCTAATAAAATTTTGTTCGTAGCGGCAATTACTCTAACATCGCTGGGTATGAGTCGGTTGCCCCCGACCCTCTCGACCTTTCCTTCTTCGAGTACACGTAAAACTTTTGCTTGAGCGGCTAAACTCATATCTCCAACCTCATCAAGAAAAATAGTTCCGCCGTCCGCTTGCTCGAATTTTCCGGTGCGCTGTGCCGTTGCACCGGTGAATGAACCCTTCTCGTGTCCGAACAATTCTGATTCTATTAGGTCGTGCGGAATAGCGGCACAGTTCACCTCTACCATTGGTTTATCGGCTCTTTTACTGCTTCTGTGAATTGCACGTGCGACTAATTCTTTTCCGGTTCCGTTTTCGCCTGTAATTAAAATCCTTGAATCGGTTGGGGCGATCCGCTCAATCAGTGCCATGATTTCTTTTATCTTCGGACTCTCTCCTAAAATTCTATCCTTTTCTTCTAATTTAGCGCGGATTTGCTTGACTTCGCTTGTTAAAATTTTCTGACCGAGGGCATTACGAACTGTAATTAACAGCTTATCCCTGTCCAATGGTTTAGAAAGGAAGTCGAAGGCGCCAAGCTTTGTCGCTTCAACCGCTGTTTCAATCGTTCCGTGTCCCGAAATCATAATCACCGGCATATCGGCGACACGTAATTTTATTGTTTGTAGAATTTCAATCCCGTCTCTGCCCGGCATTTTTACGTCGAGAAGAACTACATCAATCTGATTTTCAAGATTATCTAAAATCGTTAATCCTTTTGATCCATCTTCAGCAAGTACGACTTCATATTTTTCATAAGTAAGTATCATTTTAACTGCATCGCGGATACTTTTTTCGTCGTCTATCACTAAAATTGTTCTCATAATCTTCGTCGTTCGTTATTCATTAATCGTTTATCGAAAATCGTAAATATATATTAGAGACTTCTGAAAAATTAAATCTGTAAGAAATGAATAATTTTCATAGAACACAGAAAAACACGAATTTGACGGATATACACGGATTATTATCTGTGCTGATCCGCTGAATCAGTGTTCATCCGTGTTCTGCTTTCTATTTTTCAGATGTTTCTATTATTTACTAAATTTCATATTTTAGCTTCTAATAACTCAATACTTAAAACTCTACAATAATAACTACTTACTAAATACTTTCGACTCTTTACTACCAAATACATCCGATGGTTTTGCATTCTTATTCATCATAAGCGAACAGCCAAATTTTTGTCCATCTTTATTTGCTTCCATATCTCGTTCATCATAATGACCGTCTTTAATATATCTATCTTCAATCTTTTCTACAAACAACGAATACCTGTCGGCTAATCCCTCCGATTCAAAAGCATAAATTAAAAACGCCGAACCGAATATATGTTGTAATTTATCCCTGTCGCCATACGGATATGAGGGAGAGTTGCCGTAAAAATGAGTCGGTAGATTAGCGGTTCGTTTTCGAAAATCTTCTTTAGTTTCGTTAGTTAAAGGAATGTAAAGATTAATAAGCGGAATTTTTATACCGAGTGTATAATGATCGAGAGTTGCGATTGTACAAATTAAAAGAGATATCCCTGTATTGCCGCGTGTAAGCTCTTTAGCTTTTTGATATATCAAATCGACGGCAGCTAAATCGCCATTCTGTTTTTTGAATTTTACAAATTCATCGTTACGAATAAATGATTTTAATTCAATGATATTATGAATAAGAAATGGGGGAAAGAGCGTTGCCATCGTCTCGAAAGGGGAATAATCAGACCGACTCGAATCCTGAACTTGAGTTACAGCGAAATTAGTCTGTGGAAAACTCAACGCGACTAAAAAAAAGAGAATATAACGTCTGCTAAGTAAATACCTTATCATAAACACGAATTCCCAAATCTTGAAACTGTGGACTATTTGTAACGTTCCTATCAATATTACCACATGATCTCCAACACTCTATTTATCCAATTATCCAATTTTCTACTACGTTTGTATAACTCCCGGATTAAATCGGGGAATGTTCGGATTGTTCGATGCGATCTCCAATGTAT
>JBBINX010000022.1:0-26597 GCA_037443685.1 Ignavibacteriales bacterium | reverse complement strand
TTTAAATCTTCTATCCATCAAAGTTGGAAGGTGTGGGTAGTATTTATCTATTTCACGTTGTGCTTTGAAAATGTTTTGCCACATTTCGTAACGAGTGTTAGGCTCAGCAGCATCATCGACTTTAGCATCGGGTTTGGCATTAGGCGATAGCGATACTTTGTTCGCTGATGGTGTCCAATCCAAATCAGAGTTGTTGATTACAGATTTTGGAATTTCCTGGCGAATAATTTTTTCCATTACCGTGCGTATCATTTCTTGACGTGGTAATCCATCGGCGTTTGCATATTGTGCTTTTATTTCATCGCGTAAACCCCAGTGGCTTAAAAGTATTTTCCCTTCGGGGAACAATCTTTCGCCGTTATCGTTCAATAAATTATGCATGACAATATTGTATGAACTGATATAATTTTCTGCGTTGTTGTAAGCTTGTGCTGTTTTTTGATTCGCTTCTGCCGGAACACGTTTCGAGAACATCTGTGCAAGACGTGCTTTTGCCCATTCTTCACGTGTCCATTTATCGCCCGATTCTAATCTTTCTTCGAGTGTAGTGATCGGAAAATTTAATAGCACTACAAAGGCAATTTTTGTTTTAAAAAAATCGTCTTGAAGATGAACGAAAGGAGAAAACTCGCCGAACAAATAATCGACTGGTAACAATTCGCCGGTATCTTCATGAAGAGGTATGCTAACATCGCGGTTCAGCTCAGTCATATAGCCGTAAACCAGCTCAAAGTTTTTTTGTAGACGGGCAAAGGTTTCTTGCAATAATTTAGCGTCGCCGATGAAGTAGTCGTTACATACTTTTAAAAAATCTTCCTCGGTTCCATCTTCCTGCCGCCAAAATTGAGCTGATTGTTTTACACATTTATCTATTCGAGATATTTCATCTGGATATTTTGTCTCCAATTCGGAGATAACTTTTTGAATAGTTTGGTCAGAAATCTTCATAATCTGTTCTTTCTTTTCTTCTTTTTGACAAGACATTAGAATTATTGATAGAAATACAACAACTCCAAAAGTTAATAGATGTTTCATTGTTTTTCTCCTATGATATTATAAAAGTAAATTTGTGTGAAAAGATATGGAAATTCAATATATGAAGCAAATTGTGGATTAAAGTAATAATTTAAATTAGATTATGACAGGATGTAATAATGATAACCATTAGAGCGATAAAGAAATAAATATGTATCTATTTTTTGACACAGAAACAACCGGACTACCTAAAAATTGGAAAGCACCAGTAACCGACCTAAACAATTGGCTCCGAATGGTTCAATTAGCTTTTTTATTTTATGATAACGAGATGAATAAAATTTCTGGTAATGACTATATCATTAAACCAGAAGGATTTACAATTCCTTCCGACGCATCAAGAATTCACGGGATTAGCACAGAAAGAGCTAATCGGGAAGGGAAATCTATTTCGCTGGTTTTACAAGAATTCAATTCGCTAATTAATCAAGCTAATTTTCTTGTAGCACATAATATGAGTTTCGACGAAAAGATTGTTGGTGCCGAAATTTTAAGAAATAAGATGCACAACAGTATTGCAACGAAGAGGAAAATTTGTACAATGGAAAGTACGACAAACTTTTGTGCAATTGATGGACCTTATGGATATAAGTGGCCCAAACTTTCGGAGTTGCATTACAAATTTTTTCGGACAAGTTTTAAGGAAGCTCATAATGCCGCTATCGATATTCATGCTACTGCAAAATGCTTTTGGGAATTAAAGCGAATTGGAAAAATTTGACCTGTAACGCTCAATTTACCAATGAAACGGTGTGGCTTAAGCAATCGCAGTGGCTAAGTTGCTTCAAACTACAAATTAAAATGTAAGTTTGTATATCAAAAACATTTACCAAGATTCAAACTCCCAATTTATTTTTTAGATGCAACAAAATTCTTAAGTGCCCGTTTATGTAGAAAAGTTATACGACTATAATAACATTTTCACCTTCGGGGGATGATGAAATCGGCTCTTTCAGAAAATGATAAACAATGAATGAGGCACAGAATAACAATACACTAGATACTATAAATGTTTCCCGCAATCCGAGGTGAGCTGCGAAATATCCACCGGAGAGCGGACCGATTAAGTTAGCTAAAATAAATGCACTCGATGCGATTCCCATTACACCTGCCTGACGCGATGGTCCGGTATTTTTAGAAACGTAAGAATAGAGTGATGGAATTATCCCTCCTAAAAATATTCCGAGCATCGCTCGTAAAATAATTACTTGAATAATTGATGAAGCAAAACTTTGTAACAAAAAACTTAAAGCAGCACCTAAAGTTGCTATTGTAACGTTAAATCGATACCCTTTACGGTCGCAAAATTTTCCCCAATTTGGAGCAGAGAATACCATAAATACGCCCATTATAGAAAATGTAAGTCCGGTGATTGTCGAAAGATAGGTTTTATCAATCGGAAATGTCTCAACGAAAAGAGCGAAGGTAGGTTGCACTAATACGATAGCTACTTGTGTCAATAGAATTAGAAATATTGCCATTTTAATCCTGCTCGAATTGAACACATACTCATAATTTTTCTTTAATGTAAACTCGTTATTGTCATTTATCGATTTTGTTTCTTCGACTTGAACATTTTTTATAATCATATAACCTGCTGCAAAACATAGCCCAGCTACAATAAAAAAGATCGACCGATAACTAACGATGTCTGCTAGCAAACCACCCACAAGTGGTCCTATCACAGTTCCTGCAGCGGTAGCTGTTTGCAGCATACCGATCGCGTAACCAGTTCTTTCTTTCGGGGAAGTTGACGATACCAACGCCAATGCAGATGGAATGAAGCCGCTTATCGCGCCTTGAATTAATCTGAAGAAAAATAAAAATTCAACATTCGGACTAAACCCGATAAGAAACTGAGCAATCGCAAGTCCAAAAATTGCTCGGACTACCATCAACTTTCTGCCGTATTTATCACCCAGAGCGCCCCAGAACGGTATAAAAAAAAATGACAGCATAAAGGGTGCGGCAAATACAAAACCGCTCCACTTTGCTACAGCCTCTACATCATCTACTCCAAGGTCTCGTATAAAGAAGGGGAGGAAAGGGACCACTAAATTCATCCCGACCATTGCAAGAAATTGTGCAGTCCAGATTGTGAATAAATTTTTTCGCCAAGTATCCATAAATTTCAATTTAAAGATAAGAAAAAGTTGATAGCGAAACAAAGATTGTTCTTCCGACTATTTTATCTTATATTTCCATTCAGTTTGTGAAAGGTTTATTTCTTTGTCCGTTTATATTATCCTTCTTATACAACAACTTATTGGTAGCGGAACACACATCGTTTCCAAAATAATGGTTGGCAATGTTGACCCAGTTACACTTACTATGCTGCGTTCCTTAATTGCCGCAGTCGGTTTTTTAATAATTTCTTTTTTCCGTAGAACTATCTTTAAGTTCGATAAGTCAGATTATCCGATGGTTTTCTTTCTCGCGGTCTTAGCTATATATTTAAATCAATTCGTTTTTTTATACTCATTGAAATATACAACACCAGCAAATGCGTCATTGCTTTATGCAACTACGCCGACTATGGTTTTGATTTTATCTTATTTTATAAGTAACGAAAAACTTACACTTACAAAAACCTCAGGTATTGTAGTCGCTTTGTTAGGTATTTTGTTGGTTGTATTCGACAGGGGGATTGATTTTAAATCGGAATATACGCTCGGTAATTTAATGTTGATTGGAGCAGTAATTTCGTGGTCGTTATATACAGTTTTCGGGAAGAAATTAATTCTAAAGTATGGCGCTTTTAAAACGAGCTCAGCAACAATGATTCTAGGTGCATTTATATTTTTACCATTTGGGATGTTCGGAGTAGTCAACTTCGATTTTTCACATCTGAGTGCTGTTGACTTTGGTGGAATATTATATTTAGGGTTAGGAACTTCGTTGTTGGGATACGGGCTGTGGTACTATGCACTTGGGAAAATTGATACGAGTAAAGTAGCTATATTTACAAACCTTCAACCAGTAATTACAACAATATTATCAGTTGTTCTTCTAGGAACCACTATAACACCAATCTTTGTAGCGGGTGGAGTTGTCGTTCTAATTGGTGTAGTGCTAACACAATTCGCAAAGTAACTTATTTCGGAAAGACTTATGAAAAAAAATATATCTGCAAAAACAAAAATTGTCTGCACAATCGGTCCTGCTGTAGCCGATGTTAAAAAGATATCGCAGCTAATAGAATCGGGTATGGATGTAGCGCGTTTGAATCTTTCGCACGGCACTCATCGTGAGCATCTGAAATATATAATGAATATCAGGAAAGCCGCAAAATCGATGCATAGTTCAGTTGCGATAATGATAGATTTACAAGGCCCCAAAATTAGAATTGGAAAACTGATGTCTGAACCTTTATTACTGAACCGTAATGATTCTATCATTATCACGACAGATGAGAATTATTCCGGATTCGACGGGAATAAGATACCGACTCTCTATAAAAATTTTCAAAAAGATGTTAAAATAGGTAATAGAATTTTGATAGATGACGGAAGAATTGAACTGAGAGTAATTGATGTTAGTGGAAAAAATGTTACCTGTAGAGTAATTAACGGTGGATTGCTAATCTCGAACAAAGGGATCAATTTACCTCGTGTAGCAGTAAGCTCATCGGCTTTGACTGAAAAAGATAAATACGACATCATGTTTGGATTGAAACACAACGTAGATTATTGTGCATTATCTTTTGTACGCTCTGTTGCTGATATCGAAAAACTCAAACGATATATTGCAAAAAAAACTGATAAGTACTTACCGATTATTGCAAAAATTGAAAAACCGGAAGCACTGGATTATCTTAATAAAATAATCGAGTCTGCCGATGGTATTATTATAGCTCGCGGTGATTTAGGTGTGGAAGTTTCATTGGAGGAAGTCCCAATGATCCAAAAAAATATAATTCAAAAGTGTAACGAAGCGAGAAAACCGGTTATCGTTGCAACTCAGATGTTGGAAACTATGATTCATAATTCACGTCCGACACGTGCTGAAGTGAGTGATGTCGCTAACGCCGTACTTGATGGAGCAGACGCTGTAATGTTAAGCGGTGAAACTTCAGTAGGTAAATATCCTATCGAAGCCGTGAGAATGATGGATAACATCGTAAGAACCGTACAACAAAAAGAAGAATCAACGATGGGGGTTGTTGGAGCTAATGATTTTTATGATTCATTAGCGAGGTCTGCAGTAATACTTTCTAACCAATTAAGAGCGGATGCAATTATAGCTGTTACTTCGACGGGCGAGACGGCGATACATCTTGCAAAGCATCGGCCTCGAGCACAATTAATAGCCATTACAGAAAGTGACGCGGTTTGTCGGCGATTGAATATATTTTGTGGAGTAAACAGCGTCGTAGTTAAGAATTTAAAAAATAATGCCGATCAGGTATTCAGGAAAATTCAGAAAATACTTCTAGAAAAAGGATTCGTAAAAAAGAATAATTTAGTAGTGTTTTTAGCCGGGTTTCCTCTATACGAACGCCACGTTTTAAATACAATTAAAATAAATCAGATAAAATAGAATTGTTGAGATTGATTCCGTCAAACATTTTTCATATATTTATATCGAGATAGTTGTTTAACTTTAAAAAATTAAATGGAGAGCTAGGCTAATGGTAAGTCACCGGTCTTGAAAACCGGCATCCGCAAGGATTTGGGGGTTCGAGTCCCTCGCTCTCCGCAAAAACGCACTTGGCGTTTTACATTTCAAACGGTACATCCCTAATTATTTGTCCGCTGTGGTTGACTAACAGATAAGCAACAGGGTCATTCCGTCCCGACTCTTTTCGGGATCGGAATCTAAATATTACAAAACGACTTGCTTTGTATAAATGCTGAATTAATGCGTTTGAGCTGGACAGGTCGACATTTAAATTTTTAGATAACCTCAAAGCGGATTGCTACCGAAAATAGAATGTGTCTAAAAAACTGCCGTCTTTTGGGATTCCTCTACTATGATTTTGAATTTTAGAAACTAAGAACCCGTTCATTAGTTCAATTTGTTTTTTAAATTTTAATCACGGATAGACTATTTTTGCATTTTGCTTGTACTCTTTCAATGTTCGCGCATTCATATAAGACATACTGCTTCGTAATCCAGCAATGAATCTATAAACTACTTTTTGAACATGTCCCTTATAATCTACAACTGTTTCCATACCTTCGTTATATTCAGGTGATTCTTCTCCGTTAAAATCCTGTTGAACAGAGAATGAAGCTGCCCCGCGATAAAGTTTCACTAATTTACCATCGTGCTTTATTACTTTGCCGGGAGATTCTGCTGTACCTGCAAAGATACCTCCACACATTACTAAATCAGCTCCTAAAGCTAGAGCTTTACACATATCTGCGGGTGTTCGTATCCCACCGTCTGCTATGATTAAAGGTAAAAGCTTATCTTTTTCTGCAGAAAGTTTTTTCTTCTCCGAAACACATTCTTTTAAACTCGATACCATAGGATAATGTATTCCGGTTTCAGTTTTTGTTTCGCATACAGAACCACCTGCAATTCCTACTCGAACAGCATTTACTCCAAGTTGAGCCAGATAGTGATAACCCTCTTTAGTTGCTACGTTTCCGGCGATTATATACACAGGATCCGGTTTTGTTTCAACTATAGATCTAATCCAATTCACCGTATTTTTGACCTGTTGATTAGCTCCGTTTGCAGTGTCCAAACAAAATATTCTGCACCCTGAATCGTAAAGTCCGATAAATCTTTTTTGATATTCTCCTGTAACTCCAACCGCACTTGCTATTCGTTTATTTTGAATTTCTTTATATGTTTCTTCTCTAATTGAATTACTTGAATTTTTTGACCATAAGAATTGTTTAATGTGCTCATTTATCGGCTGAAATCGGTGGATAATTCCTAATGAACCTAACTTAGCTAAGTTGTAAGCCATTTCACCGTTGCATACATCCGGCATTGGCGATGAGATGAGGGGTAAAGACAGTTTTATACCAAAGCACTCAATTGATGTATCGGCTTCAGATCTATGTTCCAATGTCGATACCAGACGAGGAACTAGCCAAATGTCATCGTATCTTAATAATGCCATAAAATATCATCCTATGTTATCTCTGTGAATTTGAACTTCTTTAATATAATGTTTGGTTGTTATATTGTCAATCGTTGATATTTTAGTAAAATATTTTGTGAAATACTTTTTTGGATGGGTCGGTAATTCGTTTGTATTTAATAGTTGTAATGTTTAAATTTAACATAATTATTCTATGTTGCTATCAATATAATAGCAGAATTGGTAGAACACATACAAGACATGATGTGTGGAAATATTGGATTTTTTGTGAAATACTGAGTGTTTTTTGTGAAGCGGACGATCCTTCGCTTTCTACTAAAATTGAGAATGTTATCTGGGTATTTTGAATACTTAAAAACATAAGCATAGCATTAAAAAGAGCAGAAGTTTTTTTAAATCATTTTTCGAGGTTGTCAGATTCTGATTTGCTCGAACTGGAATATCGAATCGCAAATGAAATGTTATGAATAATATAAATGTAGTGAAATATGAAATCACGATTTAAAGATAAGTTGGCTGCGCTCCTTTTAGAAGAAATGTCGGAAAGGTTGAGGGATCGTGAAAAGATTAAACAATATCTTTCTGAATTTACAGCTTTTCCACCCGAAAAAGTTACTGAAGAGTTTTTAAATGAGTTTGAAAATTTTTTAGGGAGCGATAAACGCGGTGAAATAGCAAATCGCCTGCATCAATCACACGTCAATAAGATTGAAATACCCCAAGAAAGAGGCTCAATTCAATCAACAGAAATTCCCGCTACACCAACTAGAGATGTTCAAGAATGTTCAAAATTCAAAATAGAAATTGAACCTATTCAAGCTAAAGAGATTGTTGTTGATACAAGCTCAATAGAAAGTAAGATAGTTACACAAGAACAGGTCCAGGAGACCTCTTCTATTGTACGAGAAATTGAAATTTCACAACCTGAAGAAAATATATTCGTTGCTGATGAAGTTGAGATCGAAGGTGAAGTAATTCAACAGGAACCAGCGCAAGAATATACTTCTGATGAAGTAAAAAGTATTAGAGAGGATGAGCTAATTGCACCTCCAACTATCATAGATGAGCCGATAGAAACCGAACGACCATCGGTATATTTTAAAAAAGAGAAGAAAACTCAGATTGAAATTTATCCTGACGATTGGTTATGTTTATATGGTTTTACATACGCACCGAATAGTGAAGGGAAAGGATTTCCTTCGGTTGAGTTGGATGTAAAAGGGATCGGTAAAAATGGAAATATATTCGGGGTGGATTATGGTGATGTTAGATTATTTATGAGCAAGATAAACATAGACAAATATGTTACTGTAAAAACTGGATCGAAGATTTTAAAGCCTCAAGAAAAAATGAAGTTGAAGTTAGAATATGCTCACGCTTTAAATCAGATGCATACAACCGAGATGCTGGTTACATTAGAATTTTGGACTATACAACAGGGAAGAGAAGCAGTCGTGCGAGTTATTGAAGATCGGTATTTAGATTTCTTACACAGTTTAATTAATGTTCACGATGCGATCGATTGGGATGTTGAAGTTTTGGTGATGGATAGTGAAATTCTGAAAGCGGTTAGTGCGTCCTCTCCTGAAAGAACCGTTAGTGTACGATTACAACCACGCGAATCGAAAACTCAAAGAATAGATTTCAAACAACAAGAACGTGTATTATTCAAAGAAAAAGAAATTGCGCAAAAAATAAACTTGGAACTAACAAAGATTGCTAATAAGATTAAAGTAGACCATATCATCACACTCGATAGTTCTTTTCTCGACGATTGGAAACCAATTTTCAGTGCACGCTGTATTATCGGGAAGGATAAACGTAAGGCATTTCATCAAGCAATACTCGATAAACAAAATGAATATAAGGACTTTCAAGTTATCATAAATGTATCAAGTCCCAAAGTTCGTTTTAAATTTTAAAACATTAAGTACCTAATTTTTAAGTGAATATGCAATTCTCAAGCGGTGAAAAGCTATTTGAAAGATCTTCAGATATCTGTTTTATCGTGAACAATGAAGGTATAGTATTGGATGTAAACCAGAGTGCCTCTAAAGCAACTGGTTATACTGCATATGAGATATTGAATAAACCCCTACTCAGCATTATTTCTCATAAATTCCACCGATCATTCAATAAATCCTTCCAAAATGCTTTAAAAGATAAACCAGTTCAAAATATTGAGTTGGAGTTGATATCTAAAAATGGGACACCAGTCAATGTTTCTTTAGTTTTTACATCCCTACTTGAGAATCACAATCCTAACCCTCTTGTATTTGTAAGTGCTCGTGATATTTCAGAACAAAAACTTGCTCAAGAACAACTACTACGTTTCGCTAATGCGATTCATTATACCATAAATCCAATCGAAATAACGGATGTTGATGGTAAAATAATATATGTGAACTCTGCATTCGAAAAAATTACAGGATATACGAAAGCAGAATTAATTGGAAAGAATCCGAGTATCTTGAGTAGCGGTCGTCATTCTAAGGAATTTTGGCGGCAGATGTGGACAACGATACTTTCTGGAAAAGTATGGACGGGGGAAGTCGAAAATCTCCATAAGAACGGATCTATAATTTTTGTAAGGTTATTAATATCACCTATAATTGATGCTGCAGGAAATGTAATAAGCTTTTTGGGGACTCATCAAGATTTAACCGATCAGAAAAAATTAGAGAGTGAATTACACGAACGTCAAGCTTATTTGGCAGCAATAATGCAAGATTCTGCTGACGCGATCATAGGATTGGATTTGGATTATAGAATCAGGTCGTGGAACAGAGGAGCTGAAAAAATTTATGGATACAGGGAAGAAGAAGTTATCGGAAAAAATTTTTCTATTCTCATCCCGCACGACCTTGTTGAGAATGGTGAATTAGAGAAGATCGACAAAGAGGTAAAATCTCGGGGCTATATTAGTAATTACGAAACCGAGAGGTTAACAAAGGATGGACAAAGGATATCAATCCAATTGACACGAACATTAGTAAGGGATTCCAGCGGCAAAGTAATCGGCAGTTCAGCGATAGTTCGTGACGTAACCGAACTGAAGCGGCTGAAACGCCAGATAGGACATGCAGAAAAGTTATCAGTTGTAGGTCAATTAGCTGCCGGTATTGCGCATGAGGTAGGTAATCCGTTAACTTCAATCTCGTCGTTAGTACAAGTGATTCAACGAACGACTAATGATAGTTTTGCTCAAGAAAAATTAGAACTGGTCAAAAATCAAATTAACCGTATTGCAAAAACTATTCGTGAATTGGTTGACTTTTCAAGACCCTCGAACTACGAAATCAAACCGACAGATATCAATAAAGTGATACAAGATGCTGTAAATATAGTCCGGTATGGTAAAAAAGCAAAAGATGTGAATTTTATATTGGAACTCGACCAAACCCTACCGAGGTTTACAGTTGTCCAGGACCAAATTATTCAAGTCTTTATCAACCTGCTGTTGAATGCAGTAGATGCTACGGAGGGAAAACCTGGCGAAATTAGAGTCTCTTCGAAAATGAGAGGAAGCGATATACACATTATCGTGAAGGATAATGGTAAAGGAATCGCAGATGACATTAAAGAGAAAATTTTTGAACCATTCTTCACAACTAAGAAACTTGGTGAGGGAACAGGATTAGGGTTGTGGGTTAGTTACGGTATAGTAAAAAACTTTAACGGCGAGATCGACGTTAGAAGCGAGGTTGGAAAAGGGAGCACTTTCATTGTTTCTCTACCCACGAGATAAATAAGCGAGGATTAAAATTGAAAATCAAAATATTAGTTGCCGATGATGAAGATATAATTCGCGAATCATTAGCTTTTGTGCTTCGCAAAGAAAATTACGATGTCGAGGAGGCAGAAAACGGTGCTGTAGCTTTAAAAAAAGTGGAATTATCGGATTTCGATCTTGTGATAACCGATATCGAGATGCCGGAACTTAAAGGTATCGAGCTTCTACAAAAAATTCGTGAAGTATCTCCTCAAACATTTGTCATGATGATTACGGCATATGGTTCTCTGGACACAGCTATTGCAGCATTGCGAAACGGAGCATATGATTATATTCTTAAACCATTGGATTTTGATGAGTTACTCCATCGAGTAAAAAGATTAGTCGAACATAAAAATCTATTACTTGAAAATACTCTTTTGAGGGAAGAACTTCACCGTGAATATGATTTTCATAATATCGTTGGGAATAGTCAAGCAATAAAAAAAGTTTTCGAAATAATAAAGAAAGTATCGAAGACGGATGGTACGGTTTTAATATCTGGTAAAAGTGGAACGGGTAAAGAAATTGTTGCGCGGGCAATACATTACAGCAGCAATCGTGCAACCCAAAGGTTTGTTGCAGTTAATTGCGGCGCTATCGTGGACACGCTTTTTGAGAGTGAATTATTCGGGCACAAAAAAGGGGCATTTACAGGTACAATATCAGATAAAGATGGATTATTCAAAATAGCAAATGGCGGAACAATATTCTTAGACGAGATCAGTGAAATACCATTACATCTTCAAGTTAAATTACTAAGAGTGATAGAGGAGAAAGAAATATCACCTGTCGGCAGCCCATATCCCATAAAAATTGACGTCAGAATAATAGCAGCCTCCAATCAAAGTCTGAGGAATCTGGTTGAGGAGGGTGGTTTCCGTGAGGATTTGTTTTATCGTTTAAACATTGTAGAAATTCATTTACCTCCGCTCGAAGAAAGGAAAGAAGATATTGGCCTTTTAGTTCAACATTTTATCGATAAACACAGCAAACAAATGGGAAAACTGGTGAGAGGGGCGACAAATAACGTGATAAAAATTTTAATGAATTACAAGTGGAAAGGACAAGTTAGAGAATTAGAAAATATTATCGAAAGAGCTTTGATATTTACAGACAAAGAGTTTATCACTATGGATGAGCTACCTGAAGAACTAAAACAAAAAGCTAATATGCTTACCTATACAGATTCCACTAAATTGAAAGAAAGAATTAAAGGATTTGAAAAAAAATATATTGAAGAACAGCTTGCATGTAATGAAAGCGATAAAGAAAAAACGGCAGCCGTGCTGGGGATTAGTGTTTCGTCGCTATATCGAAAAATTGAAGAGTTAGGGATCAATAGTGCGGAAAAGGATCAAAAAACTTAATGTATTGAGACTGCTTAAAAGGAAATAGAACACGGGTGCACACTCAATAAACAGATTTACATTGATACAAACCGTGTTTATCAAAAAATCATCGTTTTTTGGTTCCGATAGCTATCAGGATTAAATTATTTATTCGTCGCAGATTTGATTTTGTAGAAGGCTCGTATTAATAATAAGAAATTGAACCTCTAGACTTCTTATTTTTGCAAAAATTTTTATATATTTTCTTTCCTAAAAACAAATAGTAATCAAAAATGTCAATTCTATCCGTTACTTGTTCAATGGCATAATTATTGAAATTTTTTAAAATATTCTATTTATTTACAAAAGGAACAAATATGAATTTCGGTCTCTTGACGATAATTGTAGCTTTCATGACGTCATTAATTTCGGGGTATTTCTATTATTCAGCAGCCAGAGGTGATGTAAATAGTTTTCGGATAGGAAGACTTATATATAAAATTACTTTAGCTATTATCACTTTCTCAAGCATTTACTTTTTATACTTAATACTTACGCACAGTTTCCAATACGATTATATATATAGATATAGTTCACGTTCCCTCCCGTTTTTCTATCTTATATCATCATTCTGGGCAGGACAAGAAGGGTCGTTTTTACTTTGGACTCTCTTTATCAGCATTATGGGATTCTTATACTTGCGAAGTTCCAGCAATCTCGAACCATGGAGTATGCTTTTCATCTTGGTTGTTCAAGCATTTTTCTTATTTTTGATGATTCATAAAAGTCCATTCGAATTGTTGCCAATTTTGCCACCTGATGGTGCAGGGTTAAATCCGTTATTGCAAGATCCTTGGATGGTTATTCATCCTCCGATTCTGTTTTTAGGTTATGCAGCGATTACAATTCCATTTGCATTAGCTATGGCGGCATTGATCAGGAAAGATTTTAATGGTTGGATCCAACAAGCGCTAGCATGGTCTTTATTTTCATCGATAACGCTTGGCGCAGGAATAATAATAGGAGGATTCTGGGCATACGAAGTGTTGGGTTGGGGGGGGTACTGGGGATGGGATCCGGTAGAAAATTCTTCTTTAATTCCTTGGTTAACTATCCTGGCTTTATTTCACGGATTGATAGTTCAAAAATTTAAAAATGCTCTTCCAAAATTTAATCTTGTATTAGCTGTGTTGACGTTCGTTTTGGTTATCTATGCTACTTTCTTGACCCGAAGCGGGATGCTTGCAGATTTTTCAGTTCATTCCTTCCAAAATAATGGACAGAATATATACTTAATCAGTTTTATGGTGGGCGTGTTGTTACTTAGCGCTTTTTTCTTTTTCAAAAATTATTCCCTCATACGTAATACAAAAATAGATATGTTTAGCTTGATTCGTGAAAGCGGATTATTATGGGGTATAATAGCATTATGTCTATCTGCATTAATCGTTTTTATAGGGACCTCCTGGCCAATTATCACAAGGTTGTTTGCTTCAAGCTCTTCTTCAGTTGATATAAGTGTCTATAATAAACTTAATTTTCCGATTGCAATCGTGATAGCACTATTAATTGCAATTACTCCGTATTTGATTTGGGGGAAACTGGATATAGCATTATTGATAAAAAGATTAATCAATTCGGGTGTTTTAACAATCATCTCGGTGATTATCGGTCTAATATTTGGTGTAAAGCAATTCAGCTTAATGTTCTTCATAATGGCTGCCTCCTTTGCATTTTGGACAAACATATTTACGATTATAGATCGGGCAAAAATAAGCTGGCTGGATATTGGTGGACCGTTATCGCACGTGGGAGTTGGTTTACTATTTTTAGGTATTATTGTTTCAGGGAATTACGATGAACACAAGCGAGTTCAGCTTCAACCAAATGACCCGGTAGAATTATTCGGCTACAAATTGAAATATATCGGAGCTACTGAAAATCCTAACGGTAAAACTCAGATTAATATCGATGTCGAGAAAAACGGCAATGTATTTCATTCTCATCCGAAGTTATATTTCAGTAAGTATAATAACGCATGGATGCGCGAACCCGATATTAAAATTCTTCTTCTTAATGACTTATATATTTCCGTGCTTGAAAGAAAACAAAATGATGAGGCGATGTCCAATAAGCTTGTGCTTACCAAAGGGGAAACTAAGAAATTTTCTGATTATGAAATCGAATTTTTAGGATTTGATTTCGGTAATCATCAAATGGCAACAACAGTCTCGATAGGTGCAAATTTAAAAGTCAGATATAGCGATAATATATACGTCCTCAAGCCTGAAATGATTTATGAAAACAACAAAAAATTTACTCCCATTGTATATATGCCAAGTCAGTCAGAGGAAAAAAGATCTGTCATTGTATCGAACATTGACGCAGATAAAAAAATGGTTGAATTGACATTTGGTGGAACCTCACTAAACGATGAGGATGTGCCCGAAAGAATTGTCGTCGAAGTAAGCACTAAACCATTTATGAACTTTGTGTGGGCTGGTTCAATATTATTAACTCTCGGAACAATCATCGCCTTTAGCAGACGTATGAAAATATAATTGAAATTGAATTAAAAGAAAAATAAATTTATGTCAGAGAGAATATTAGTGGTAGATGATGAAGAGATTATAAGAGATTCTTTATCGTTTGTTCTTAAACAGGAAAATTATGATGTAACGACTGCACCAAATGGTTCGGTTGCATTAAAAATGCACTTAGACCATCCCTTCGATATAATTATTACAGACATTGAGATGCCAGAAATGAAGGGACCTGAATTAATTGATCGTGTGTTACAAGCGACACCAGAGACTTTTGTGATTCTAATAACTGCTTTCGCATCGATTGACACAGCGATTGATGCTTTGAGAAAGGGAGCATTCGATTATATTATTAAACCGATAGAATTTGATGAGTTAATACATCGTGTTAATAAACTCAAGCTTCATCGGCGTTTAGCGCTTGAAAATATTTTGTTAAAACAAGAGATAAACCGTCAGCACGATTTCCATAATATCATCGGCGATAGCGATGCTATGAAGAAAGTATTTGTTACTATAGAAAGACTATCCTCAACTTGCAGTAATGTTTTGGTAACTGGGAAGAGTGGTACTGGAAAAGAATTGATTGCACGCGCTATTCATTATAATGGTAATAGGAAAGATAAACCTTTCGTCTCCGTTAACTGCGGTGCGGTTGTAGAGTCACTGTTTGAGAGCGAATTATTTGGTCACAGGAAGGGTGCCTTCACAAACGCTTATTGCGATAAAGTTGGATTGTTTAAAGTCGCAGATGGAGGTACAATATTTTTGGACGAAGTGAGCGAAATACCTCTTCACTTACAAGTTAAATTGTTACGTGCAATCGAACAACGTGAAATTTATCCGGTCGGTGATGCTACACCGATAAACATCGATGTACGGATAATAGCATCAACGAATAGAGATCTATCTGGTTTGGTAGAGAAAGGACAATTCCGCGAAGATTTATACTATCGTCTAAACGTTGTACAAATCAAACTCCCATCTTTATCCGAGCGGGAAGGCGATATACCATTACTAGTTCAACACTTTGTACAAAAATATAGTCAACAAATGAATAAGCTTGTGCGTGGTGTCGATAATCAAGCTATGTATTGTTTGATTAATTATAATTGGAAAGGTGAAATCCGCGAATTAGAAAATGCAATTGAGCGCGCTCTAATCTTTGCAAACGGTGATAAGATTACTCTGTCAGATTTGCCTGAAAACGTAAAGCGGAATACTAACAACGACTCTAATAATTCTATTGACAGCTTGGACGTAGCTCTTAAAAAATTTGAAAAAAATCACATAATGAAAGTCTTAGAACTTTACGATTATAATAAAGATATAGCAGCAAAAATTCTTGAAATCAGCACATCTACTTTATATCGGAGAATGCAGGAATATAATATTGAGTTTAAGCAAGATATTTCTAAAGTTAATATTATGCAGAAGAACAGTTCCGAAAAGCAGTTCTTATAGCTTCACTTTCTTCGATGGATGTTTATTTTCTTGCCTTCTATTTAATAATTTCTTATCTTTTTATAAGAAAATGCTTTAATATTATGTTTTATTGACATTGAAAACTCCCCATCGCTCCGAAGAAAACCTCCGGACAAGCAGCAAAAAACCTGCCTGTCTTACAAGTTACTCGTCAGTTGGGTTAAACTATGTAATTCTAATGAAAGGTCGATCATATGTTCTTACGTTTTGTTACTTTAACTATCTCATCAATTCTCTTGATTTATTCTACACATTATGCAGATGTAAAATTTAATACCAATTCGAATGGAGGAAGAGTATTTAGTCTATCGGATGAAGTAGTCCCCGGAATAGTCATAATCAAGTTTAAAACAGATATAGTAGTCGAATCAAATATGATGACTACAAATTCCGAAGAATTAAATAATTTACTTAATCAGTCGGGTGTTATCAGTCTTGAAAAGATTTTTAAAAATATTCAACCGTTGACAAAAAGCGAAAATTCTGAGAATAATGTCGACATCTCAAAAATATATTACGGTTATATAAATTCCAATCTTGATTCGCGTGAAGTTGCCAGTATGCTTGACAACTCGGAAAATATCGAATATGCTGAACCAAAATACATGCAGTACATTGAGACGACTCCGAATGATCCTTTGCTATCTACACAAAGTAGTGCTTTTACTCGTATGAATGTTATCAATGGTTGGGCGATTAGCAAAGGAGATACAAATGTTGCAATTGCTACAATTGACGGTGGTACATTCTGGCAGCATGAAGATTTATACGGAAATTTATGGATTAATAAATTGGAAGATATAAATGGAAACTGTAGGTTCGATTTAGGCCCGCCCCCATTAGGCGATGAGGATGGAATTGACCAAGATGGAAATGGTTTCGTTGATGATGTTATAGGATGGAACTTTACAAATAATACTAACAATCCTCGTGGATTATCATCGACGCCACAAAGTGCGAATCACGGAACAAATACTGCAAGTCACTTTGGTGCGGTTACGAACAATGGAGTCGGTATGGCAGGTTCGAGTTGGAATTGCCGGTTGATGCCTGTAAACGTAGCATCCACAACAGACAATAGCATTGCTTATGGTTATGAGGGAATTGTATATGCATTTACAAAAGGGGCAAAGGTTATTAATTGTAGTTGGGGCAGAGTAGGTGGATTTTCTTTGTTTGAACAAGATATCGTTAATTCAGCGACACAAGCCGGAGCTTTAATCGTTGCTGCAGCAGGTAATGGTGGCTCCGATCAAGTTGGTGATAACAATGATTTAATCCCACATTATCCATCGAGTTATAAAAATGTTCTGGCAGTAGGTGCTACCAATTCCACATCCGATATAAAAGCAAGTTTTTCTAATTACGGCAGAACAGTGCCAGTCTATGCACCAGGTGTAAATATTCTCAGTGCAACAAATTCAGGGGGTTACGCGAGTTCAGGATATAGCGGTACCTCTTTTTCAAGTCCGCTCGTTGCCGGACTTGCCGGTATTTTAAAATCTGCAAATCCTTCATGGACTCCACGTCAAATTGCTACGCAAATTAAAGTTACTTGTGATTCTATTGATGCAGTTAATGTGAGCTTTGCGGGTAATATGGGACGAGGCAGAGTTAATTTTGCACGTGCATTAACCGAATCACGTCCTGGAATCGAAATTCTTAATGCATCGATCTTGACAACTAAAGGTAAAGATATTTTTCTTCAGGGAGACACTATTTTAGTAACATTAACAGTAAAAAATATTCTATTTGCTGATGCGAATAACCTTACATTCACTGCCACTACATCCGATGCAACCCTGCAAGTTTTACAGGGGATAGCAAGTACTTCAATGCTATCAGCAGGACAGCAAATAACATTATCTCCGATGATGTTTAGGGTTAGTACATTGACCGCCGCAAAAGATATTGTGATAAGGCTTAATTGGCTCTCGAATACAAACGATCGCGATAGTTACGCATACAAGGTTACTGTATTTCCTTCGGCTCCTTTTTGGGAAAGACAAACGAGTCCGGTGATTACTTCTCTATATTCTGTTAAAGCAGTAAATCAAAATATTGTTTGGACTGCAGGTGGAAATGGTTCAGCGAGCGCACCGGTCGTGATGCGTACGACCGATGGAGGTGTAAACTGGTTAATAGCTACTGGAAATCTTTCGAATGTCGATCTGTATTGCGTGACTGCATTAGACGAAAATCGAGCGTGGGTAGGAAGTGGGGATGGTAAAATTTTTGCGACAACCGACGGTGGTGCTAACTGGAGTCAACAAATTTATCCTTCGCCAATTAGTCCATTCATAAACGGGTTGTGGTTATTCAATGATGGAACCGGTTATGCTCAAGGAGACCCAGCGAGTAGTGGACGATTTGTTGTATTGAAGACAACAAACTTTGGTCAAACATGGAGTCATTTAACTTCTGAACCTGTTGGCACTTCAACTGAAGCAGGATGGAATAACTCCTTTTGGTGGACCAGCAAGAATTTTGGTTGGTTTGGTACGAATAATAGTAAGGTTTGGAGAACAACAGATGGTGGTAATTCTTGGTCTTCAGCAGCAAGTGGGGCGGTTAATAGCTATGGTGTAGCATTTAAGGATAGCATGAATGGTATCGTAGTTCATTCTACTGGAGCAATTAGAGTGTCTGTAAACGGAGGTACATCGTGGACCAGTGCTACTAGCCCGACGACTGCTGCTATTACTGGAGTCTCATTTATCCGTGAAAGTAATTTTGCTTGGATTGCCAGCGGAACATCACCTTTTAAGAGTACAAACAATGGTTCATCGTGGATCAGTCAGGCAACTTATCCGATATCAGGAACTATTAATCACATTTCGTTTGTCGATACAAGTAATGGCTGGGCAGTAACATCGAACGGTGAAGTGTTGAGGTACATACTTCCAACTCCAACTGGAGTTGAATCGAATAATGAATATTCAATTCCAACGAATTTCAACGTCGAGCAAAACTATCCAAATCCATTCAACCCCAGTACGATTATCAATTATCACTTAGCGGTTGATGACTACACGACTTTGAAAGTTTATGATATACTCGGGAAAGAAGTTGCGACATTAGTTAACGGTTATAAAACAGCGGGTTACCATCAAGTCACTTTTTCTGCCGAAGGCGGATCCACTTCTGGCGGAAATGGATCAATCTTACCAACTGGGATATATTTTTACCAATTGAAAGTAGGATCATTTATTCAAACAAAGAAAGCGATTTTGATGAGATAGTGTCGTACAGATAAAACTTATTATCCAGTCATTCGTTCAGCCCCAAGCTTTTTGCTCGGGGCTTTTTTTGTTTGGTTCCCTTTTTTTGGTTTTGCAATTCCTGTGGTTATTGTTAAAAAAATAGAGTATATACAGTTTTGTCCCTTCTATTTCTGTCAATTTTAAAAAAAGTACAAATTATTTTCTCAAAACTGCAAATAAAATTGATTCTTCTGAAAAACATATATCTCTCTGCTAAATATAAATAAGGTTTTTAAGCAATAGATCGGGATTCTGCAGTGGCATATTAGTTGAGATTCATAACTTGCTAACGGAAAAAATGATATGGAAAATATTTTGATATTCGACAGCAATACTCAATTTTGTAGAAGTTTGCTTCTACGCTTTCAATCTATGTATGAAGTTTATTTCAAAATACCAAATGACAAACTTCTGAAAATCATCAAATGAGGAAAAAACGTTCTACAATTATCATTTTATGGTTTTAATGTATCTATACAAGTTTTAAAATATTGATTTAGAAAAAAATTATCGTTAGCGTACAGAGGCATTAATATGCAAGTCGATTGATATTACTTAAAAAGTAACTGTTATTAATGTTTTTTTAGGAAAATAAATAAATTCCTCATAAATTGTTTATTATAGAAATAAAAATTATTATGGTTCGTTCAAATTTCAGATTTATCAGTCTTTTACTACTTTATTCTATTTCGTCTCTTGATTTATCGATATCTGTTTTTTCACAGACAAAAGATGATTGTTTAGCTTGCCACAGTGATAAAACATTAACGATGACAAAAAATAGAAAAACAGTATCGCTATGGGTAGATGAAAAAACTTTTACTGCTTCACCTCACGCTGAATTCGACTGTGTGAATTGCCACGAAGGTTTTGAAGCAGGAGAAATTCCGCACGCTAAAAAAATTAAACCGGTGAATTGTTTAACGTGTCATGATGAAGATAAGGTTGGAGCTTATACTAAGAGTGTACATGCCATAGCTGATGGTGGAGCGAAATGTAAAGATTGTCACGGCACACATAATATTATTTCATTGGAAAAACTCCAGACACCCGAAGGACGTAAGCGTGAAGCCGAAATTTGCGGTAATTGCCACAAATATGTAGTTGATGAATATCTGCAATCTGACCATGGGAAAGCGCTTCTTGCAGGAACCAAAGGTGCACCTTTCTGTTCCAACTGTCACGGTGAACATACAATAAAGTCGATAGCTAATAATCAATCACAATCAATCCGTGAACATGAAGTAGAAGTATGTTTGAAATGTCATCTCGATGATGCTAGTGTGCGAGCAATAGTAAGTCCCTCTACGGAATTCATCAAGGGATATGAAAATAGTGTTCACGGAAGAGCGTTGAAAGCTGGAAAGATGAATGCACCTACTTGCAGCGATTGCCACGGTGCCCACAACATGAAGAAGGGAAGCGATCCGAAGTCGTTTGTTAATAAATTAAAAATCGCTGAAACTTGCTCGAAGTGCCATCAAAACGCTGGGCAAATTTTCAACGAAAGCAGTCATGGGAAAGCTATCGCAAAAGGAGTAATGTCGTCGGCTACATGTACCGATTGTCACGGTGAGCACACTATTTTACAACACAACGATCCAAAGTCGCCGGTCGCTGCAATCAATATTTCAGGTAAAGTATGCACACCGTGTCACGAATCATTAAAACTTACTGAGAAATATGGTATTGCAAGTAATCGGTATGCATCGTTCAGAGATAGCTATCACGGATTAGCGGGTAGAGGTGGAGATATAACGGTCGCGAATTGCGCATCCTGTCATGGTTATCACGATATAAAAAGTTCTACAGATTCAACATCGAAAACTCACAAATCAAAATTAGCTGAAACTTGTGGAAATTGTCATCCTGGGGCTAATGAAAATTTTACAAAAGGTTCGGTTCACGTTATTACCGGTGCGAAAGATGAACAAATTTTATATTTGATTTCCACCGCATATACCATATTAATTATTGTAGTGGTTGGTGGAATGTTTATACACAATATTGCAGATTTTTTTAGAAAAGGAAAACGGCATTTGATGGCTCGTCGTGGTTTAATTCCGCATCGTCGTGTAAGTCATCGACTATATCTCAGGATGAGCTTATCCGAACGAATCCAGCATATGAGTTTGATGATCAGTTTTATAGTTCTTGTAATCACCGGGTTTATGTTAAGATATCCCGATTCATGGTGGGTCATTCCCATCAGAGATATAAGTCCTGTGGTATTCGAGATACGTGGTCTTCTACATCGAATTGCGGCTGTCGTGATGGTTGTAGCAAGTTTATATCATATTTATTATATTTTCTTTGTTCCGCGAGGGAAACAACTGATCAAAGATTTATTACCGGTTCGTAAAGATATTAAAGATGCAGTAGGTATAGTAAAATATAATTTTGGGTTCAGTCTGGTAAAACCACAATTAGATCGATTCAGTTATATAGAAAAAAGTGAATACTGGGCGCTTATCTGGGGCACAGCTGTTATGGTCGTTACTGGTTTTATTTTATGGTTCGACAATACATCTATGGGACTGTTAACAAAATTTGGATGGGACATCTCCCGGACAATTCATTTTTATGAAGCTTGGCTTGCAACTCTATCAATAATTGTTTGGCATTTTTATTTTATAATATTTAACCCGGATGTTTACCCGATGAATTTAGCATGGATTAAAGGAACGTTAACTGAAACTGAAATGGAAGAAGAACATCCGTTAGAATTACAACGAATTAAAATAGAAGAGCAAAAAGTGCTCATCGAGGTTAATGAAGAAAATACGATAGAAAAATAAACAAATTTACAGTATGTGCGTATTTTAATGAGAAGAAATTCGCTAAATTAATTTACGGTTCAGAACTGATAATAATTTGTGTCTATCTGTCGTATCCGGGTTTTTATGTATTCTATAGAAACTATTTATTCATTGCAGATTTAATATTTTTGGAGTCTCTCGTATGTATTTTTTGCTTATCAATAATATTTTCCTTACTTTTCTAATAGAATAATAGCTCATTTTTATTCTTATTGAAACCCGCTACCAATCGAGGTGATTATGTTCTTACGGTATAAATCCTATTTTAAAACTATTCATACATACTCCAAATATGTGTTGGATTCGTTTTTACTTTAACTAATGTGAATACAAAATATGAAAGGTAAACAATTATGATACGCAAACAAGATGCCCTTGATTATCACAAACAGGGTCGTCCAGGGAAAATAGAAGTCATTTCGACAAAATCCTGCTCAACTCAGCGTGATCTTTCACTGGCTTATTCTCCCGGTGTTGCCGAACCGTGCATGGAAATTTATCGCAACCCTGAAGATGCTTTTTTATATACTACAAAAGGAAATTTAGTAGCTGTTTTAAGTAATGGTACGGCAGTATTAGGATTAGGAGATATCGGCGCCTTAGCAGGTAAACCGGTTATGGAAGGAAAAGGAATTCTTTTTAAAAGATTTGCATATATTGATGTTTTTGATATTGAAATTGATTCACACGACCCCAAAGAAATTATTAAATGTGTTAAAATGTTAGAACCCACTTTTGGTGGAATTAATCTTGAAGACATTAAAGCACCCGAATGTTTCGAGATTGAAGAAGAATTGAAAAAGATAATGAATATTCCTGTCTTCCACGACGACCAGCATGGAACAGCGATCATTAGCGGTGCTGCGTTATTAAATGCACTCGAAATTACAGGAAAGAAAATTGACGAGATTAAGGTTGTATTTAGTGGTGCTGGTGCATCGGGGATTGCTTGTGCTAAATTCTACGAAACATTAGGTGTAAAACATAAAAATATTCGATTAGTTGATACCAAAGGTGTTGTGTATGTAGGTCGTAAAGACGGTATGAACAAATACAAAGAATACTTTGCTGTCGATACAGTAGAACGAACGCTTGCAGACGCCATGAAAGGTGCTGATGTATTCTGTGGAGTCTCGGTTAAAGACCTCGTTACAAAGGAGATGGTAAAGTCGATGGCAGATAAAGCAATAGTATTTGCGATGGCGAACCCTGATCCAGAAATTACATATCCGGATGCACTGGATGCACGCGACGATATCATAATGGGGACTGGACGCTCTGATTTTCCAAACCAGGTGAACAATGTGCTTGGTTTTCCGTTTATTTTCCGTGGAGCGCTTGACGTCCGTGCAACTCAGATTAACGATCAAATGAAGGTTGCGGCAGCAATGTCGCTCGCTAAGTTAGCGAAAGAAGATGTTCCCGATTCGGTAATTCGGGCATATGGTGGAAAGAAAATTGAGTTTGGGAAAGAATATATTATTCCCAAACCACTCGACCCGCGAGTTCTTTTATGGGAAGCTCCTGAGGTTGCTAAAGCTGCTATGGCTAGTGGTGTGGCTCGCATTGAGATAAAAGACATAGAAGCTTATAAAGATAGTTTAGAAGCACGTTTAGGTAAATCCCGCGAAGTTATGCGTACGTTTGTCCACAAAGCAAAAAAATCACCAAAGAAAATTGTATTCCCTGAAGGTGAAGAAACTAAAATTTTACGTGCAGCACAAATTGTTCGTGACGAAAATATTGCTCAACCCATTTTATTAGGCGACCCGAAAATAATAATACAAAAAGCAAAAGATGTTAATATAAATTTAGATGGTATTGAAATTGTTGACCCAGTTGGTTCAAAAAAATATAATGAGTATGTAAATAAGTTTTATGAATATAGAAAACGTAAAGGAGTAACACAATTTGATGCTGAGAGGTTAATGAAAATTCAAAACTATTACGGTATGATGATGGTTCGCGAAGAAGATGCTGATGGATTAATTTCAGGACTAACTCAGCATTATCCCGATACCGTTCGTCCGGCTCTGCAAATAATCGGACATCGGGACGATACTGACGTTGTAGCCGGACTTTATATGTTGATATTTAAAAACCAAACAATATTTATCTCGGATGCGACAATAAACATCGAACCAACCGCAGAACAACTTGCTCAGATTGCAATCCTAACCGCCGAAAAAGTTAAAGAATACGAGATTGAACCGAAAATCGCTATGCTTTCTTTCAGCAATTTTGGCAACAGTAATCATCCCATCGCAACAAAGGTTCGAAAAGCTGTAGAGATCGTTAAACAAAAAATGCCGAATCTAATTATCGACGGTGAAATGCAAGCCGATACGGCAGTTGTTCCCGAAATCGTAAACGAAATTTATCCTTTCAGCACCCTCAAAGGTGGTGCGAACGTTTTAATTTGTCCAGGACTCACATCGGCAAATATAGCGTATAAGCTTCTTGCGCGGTTAGGTGGCGCCACTGCAGTCGGTCCGATACTCTTGGGTATCCGCAAACCGGTTTATCTGCTTATCCCCGGTAACGATGTCCAAGATATTGTTAATATCACTGCAATGGCAGTACAAGATGCTCAAACCATCGATTAGGAAATTGTAATTAAATACTTTATTTTTAGAATAATTTATAAGGAAAATATATGGCTGTTAAAGGCACAGTAAAAATTGATATCGAGACTTGTAAAGGATGCGAGTTGTGCATTGAAGCTTGTCCTCAGGATAGTCTCGAAATGTCGAAAGCAATAAATACAAAAGGATACCACTATGCTGTTCTTATTCAGGATAATTGCACAGGTTGTGTGAATTGTGCATTAGTTTGTCCCGATGCAGTTATCACAGTTTTTAGGACCACAAAGAAAAAAGAAAAAGTCCCAGTTGCAACTATAAGTGATATAAAAGAGAATATTCGAGTTACTATTAATCATCCCGAAGTTGCGAACGGAGAAGGGAAATTGGATTTATGAGCGAGATAAGATTAATGAAAGGAAACGAAGCATTAGCCGAAGCTGTAATCCGAGCGGGTTGTGATGCTTTTTTTGGCTATCCTATCACACCTCAGAATGAACTTATTGAGTACCTCACAGATCAAGGGCGAAAACGAGGTATGGTTGTAATGCAGGTAGAAAGTGAGGTAGCAGCTATTAATATGATTTATGGTGCTGCAGGTGCTGGTGCACGAGCGATGAGTTCTTCATCAGGACCAGGAATTAGTTTAATGCAGGAAGGATTATCTTATATCGCGGCTGCAGAATTACCTTGTTTAATTGTAAATATAAGCCGTGGCGGTCCGGGACTTGGCACAATACAACCATCGCAGGGTGATTATTTCCAAGCAGTAAAAGGGGGTGGCCACGGAGATTATCACCTCATCGTACTGGCTCCTGATAGCGTTCAAGAAATGGCTGATTACGTTTATCTCGGCTTCGATCTTGCTGATAAATACCGAAATCCGGTAATGATTTTATCCGATGGTGCTTTAGGACAAATGATGGAAAAAGTTGTGTTCCCTGATTATAATGTAAAAGAAAACAAATCTCTGAAACCATGGGCAACGACTGGAAAAACTCCCGATCGGGTACCTAATGTTATAACCTCTCTCCACATTCAATCCGAAGAGATGGAAAAAATCAATCTCAGATTACAAGCGAAATACAGGACTATCGAAAAAAATGAAGTCCGTTACGAAGTAATAAATACTGACGACGCCGATTTGGTTTTAGTTGCATTTGGTCTGTCCTCTCGTATATGCCAGAAGGCGATGGAACTTGCACGTAATGAAGGAATTAAAGTTGGCGTCCTCCGTCCAATTACACTTTACCCGTTTCCATTTGACGTATTAAACAAGTTAGCCGATAGATTGAAAGGTGTATTAGTCGTTGAGATGAATGCTGGTCAGATGTTGGAAGATGTGCGTCTGGGTGTGTGTGGTAAGGTTCCTGTCGAATTTTACGGTCGTATGGGAGGCATTATACCATCGCCCGAAGAAATCGTAGCTAAACTAAAAAAGATGATGTGAAGGAGAATATAAATTATGATAAATAGAGAAGATGTTTTATTAGAAAATATGGAAATCGTGTGGGAAAAACCACATACTATGTCCAACGTTCGTATGCACTACTGTCCCGGTTGTGCTCATGGTGTAATTCATAAAGTACTTATGGAAGTTATACAAAAAATGCAAATTCAAGATAAAACAATTGGCGTTGCACCGGTAGGGTGTTCAGTTTTAGCTTATCATTACATGGATATTGACATGCATGAAGCCGCACACG
>JBBINX010000021.1:0-27527 GCA_037443685.1 Ignavibacteriales bacterium | reverse complement strand
GTTTTGCTTTTCCATCTACGATTTGTAATGCACCCTCGGGACACGATGGTATGCATAAGGCACAGCCATCGCAAAGTGATTCATCTATTTTTATAATTTTTCTTTTTACCAAGCTAATTTTCCTTTATAATTTGTACAATATATTTTAGTCTTTGAATCTTTCAATTTTCTAATCATTCGGTCCATACTCAGGAAATTCCCCACCGGTTTGAAACCAATAATTCAAACTGATTAATGCACTATCTGTAAAAAACCTTCTACACCGGGGGGCTTTCAATATAGAGGGTTTGGCCGCCTGATTCCCCCCAGCGCATAAATATGTAAAATTCAATCCCAATCCAAATTACAAAAAATGAAAATGCTACGTGGATATTCGTTCTGAAGAAATGTGTATCTTCTTTTAATTTCCATAAATATCTTTTCAAGATATTTTTTTCGGATGAACAATTTATTTTCAGCTTTCTAAGCTTTACAGGAATTTTCTTTACTTCTTTTCTGCTTCCTGCAGTCACAACAGGCATCGTTACTTTCGATTGAAAAAATTGTTCTTTTTCAGTTTATATATTTTTATGAAAATTTTCTTTAAATGCCATATTTATAATAATTTTTCTTAAAATCGGATATAATTGTCCTAATTAAGGATAAAAAAATTATTCGTAACCTGGTTTCGTTACTTCACTTGCTACATCGAGTAATGATTTCTTTTTAATCATCTCTACAATTGAATCTCTTAAATCTTTCCATTTTGTGTGGACTGGACATGGATTATTATTCGAGCAATCAGGAAATCCTATTACACATTTCTTTCGATACGCGTCGCCGTCAACGACTTCAACAATATCAAAAAGCGAAATATCCTTGGGATTTTTTGCCAAAGAAAAACCTCCATGTAATCCTTTTTGTGATTTGATAATATTAGTGAATGATAACGACTGCAAAATCTTTCCTAAAAAATGTTTAGGGATTTTTAAATTGCTTGCAATTTCAGTTATCGACACCCATTCTCTATCTTGTTTCTTCGCAAGGTAGATCAGAGATTGGATTGCATATTCACATTGTCGGCTAAATATTAGACTCATACAATATTAAAAACTATGTCCCACATTTTGATGGCACGTAAAACATTTTCGTCTGTTTTTATGTGTTTGAATAAAGATTGCCGACAAGGTTTCTTTATGACAACGGATACAATTCTCTTCAACTACATTAGCGCTTCTGGATTTAATCTGTATCGCTTCTGGTGGACCGAGTGTGAACGCCAACGAATGATTAAAACCGTTTTCAGCTTTAACTAAATATTTCCTGAATATGTTCTCAGGAGTATGGCAACCATTACAAGCGATATCCTTATGGCTTGCAAAGTTCCACGAATTAAAATTTTCACGCATTACATGACAATTGATACAAGCTGTAGGATTGTCCGACACATATGAGTAACCCTTTGCATAAACAAAAGTATATATACACACGCCCATGAAAATTCCGACCGTCGTAAACAGCAAGGGCATAAATATTTTTTTTAGACTACTCATTTGTAGGTAACTTTTATTAAAGTTTTATATGCCGATAATTCTGCCTGCCGTGCAAAATCGCGAGCATCAGCCAAAATTCTTGCCGACTCTTGCGGGCTGTGGAAACCCATACTATTTTCAGCGCTGATAAAATCCCAACGAATCTGAGCTTTCCGATGCAACATTCTCGTTTCCTCTAATTCCTCATTGCTCGCACCCGATTTCATCGCCATTTTTAAAACATCCATTGCGACGATGATTGCTTTTTCTGACTTCTGCATAGATTGATAAGTTTTATCCTGTATTTCCAATACTCTGCTTTTCATCTCTGCTTCACTCTGACGATGGCAATTTAGACATGTACCGGAAATATTTTCTAACGGAGTTCTTATCCAATGGTCGGTTATCTTTATTGCACCTTCGCGTTTGTAGGACATGTGGCAATCGGCACAAGCGACATTCGAGCGTGCGTGAATACCTGTTGACCAAAATTCAAATTCAGGGTGCTGAATTTTTATCAGCGGTGAATTTGTTTCAGCATGATTCCAATCGGTAAAAGCAACTTCAGAATAATATGAATCGATACTGTCGATGTTTAATCCTTTATCCCAAGGGAAGGTTAAATATTTCCCGGCTCCTTTAAAATAATATTCGACGTGGCATTGAGCGCAAACATAAGTTCGCATCTGTTGTCTATCGGCTTTCGACAGATCAATGCCTCTACGTTCCATTGCTTCTTTAAAAGCGGTGCGAGTAATTTTTAAATCCATCGTGTTTGCATCATGGCAATCAGCACACGAAACCGAATGCTTAAAACCATGCTTCTCTACCAAATCTTTTACAGGTATTTTATAAAAAGCTTCAGCACCAATCGAATCAATCAACTTAGGCACTTGCGGACTTTTACAACTCATACAAGTTCCCGGCTTCTTATCACCCAACCGTTGTGAAGCGAGCATGTCCGGTAAAGCATTCATGTGTCCACGTTCTTCTCTGTAATCTATCCCAAATGGGTAGCCAGCAAAAAGTCGCTTATAGTCGGGATGTTTATCTAATTTTTGGAATGATTCAGAACCACCATAACGACCATATTTACTATAATCTTCCAATTCGCTTGTTCTCATCGTTTTCATATACGAATCGTATTGCCTCGGGAAATTATCTTTCCATACTGCAGGGTCGGGTTCACCTTCAGGTATTTCGTTGAGTTGTAAATAGGTAATCCGTCCTTCTTGTTTGTGTTCGAATATATTTACCAATAAACCAACTATGGTTATAGTAAGAATAATACTCACTGCCATTAACGCGAAATATCTTTTCTTAATTTCCATCGTTTGTTCCTTTCTTCAAAATTTGTGAATCTATTAAACGCAACCTGCATGCAATAAAGATTTTGCTAATTAAAATGAAAATGAAGTTGTTATATATCCCCAATGTGAAACATCGCTACCACCAAACTTATTAACCATAACTTTGCCCGGGGCGAATAAACCACCGCCGCATTCGAAACTTACGTGTTTGTTGTATTTCCAATTTAAAACAAAATCAATCTCTTGACCTAATTCTGTTTCGTCCCTCAATTTTTCTGCCAATGTAAAATTATGTAAAGTGATATTCGCAGTTACTGATTCTTGCGGTTGAAGAATTAATCGTGCGTAGATGTCTTGCAATCCTCGTTCGTCGGTATGTTTTGGTATGTTTGTGAAGTAATCCATAAAGCCGTAGAATTTATGTCCGGTAGCATACGGTGGTTCGAATGTTTTGTACTTTGTATCGCCCGCCGGTGTGCCAGATAATCTTTCGAATGAGACAGACACAGAAGAAATGGGCATATCAACAAAATTATAACCCCCGGTTAGAGCCAACAGATATGCCGATATATCACTCCCTTTTTTCCATCCGTTTTGAATTGCGAGGTCGGCCTCATAAAAAAATTCATCTGTGATAGCCCCTGTTGCATAAATGCCACTCGTGAAGCGCGATAAATCGTTAAAACCGGAAACTGATATGTTTCTATCAAGTTGATGAAGAGTAAACAAATCAAGTTGATGATGTGTAAAGTAATTTGTAGTATAATAAAGTCCGCTAAATAATTGTCCCGCATCTCTTACAAACTTTACTTCTGCTGGAGTAGCAGCAGACGGTGATATATTAGTTTCGGCTGTATTCATAACAAACAAATCGAAGCGGTGTTTAGGAATTTCATAACGGATAAGACCGCCATCGTAAATACGGCCTACGTTGTTCCACATAACGGCGCCCATTATCCGCTGATTTCCGTATGATAAACGTTGCCTGCCTAATTTGAAAGATATCTCATCATAAACAAACTTATCAATTTGCATATATCCTTGATGCAAATCGAGATTTTTTGTATTACTGATATTATTAAAACTACCGGTCGCATCCTTTTCTTCACCGAAAATTCGCGCATCTTGTATTTGAAGATATACTTTTACATTTTCGATTGGTTGGACATTTGCACCAAGTCTAGCACGGAATAAGCTAAAATAGTTTGGGGGAGTGGAATTTTTAAAATCCCTGCCATCAAGTTCACTCCGAACTCGAAGTTCACCGTCCCACTTAATATCTTGTGCGAATGAAAACGAAATTGATAGTAGTATCGAAAGTAAGAGAGCAATTCTTTTCATCATTATTTCCTTTCCTCTGAGTGTGTTGATTCCAGAGTTATATAATAAGACTATTTTGTCTTAATATAGAAAACAAATATTAAAAAGTCAAATTTGGATAATGTGAATGATTTTGGTATTTTATTGAGCTAAATCAACCAAATAATAAAAAGAAAGGCATATTAAATGAAAACATTCTTGATGATAGCACTTAGTTTTGGACTTATTGCATGTCAAAACAACGCACAAGAGAATATCAAATTAACTAGTCAAAAAGACAGTATAAGCTACAGCATTGGAATGGATATTGGTAAAAATTTGAAAAACCAATCGATTGCAGTTGAACCATTTGTTCTAGCACGTGGAATAAAAGACATATTGGATAGTAATCAAACATTACTGACCGAAGAAGAAACACAATTAGTAATGATGGAATTACAAAAACAACTTATGGCAAAACACGAGGAAAAAAAGAGTGTAGAAAAAGAAAAAAATAAAATTGAGGGAGAAGCCTTCCTCGCTGAAAATAAAAAAGATAAAGATGTTATAACATTACCCAGCGGATTACAATACAAAGTTATAACAGTCGGTACGGGTCCAAAACCGAAATCCACAGAAACCGTATCTGTACACTATAGCGGAACGTTGATTGATGGAACCGAGTTTGACAGTTCTTTTAAACGAGGTGAACCTGCTACATTTCCTGTTACCGGAGTAATTCAGGGATGGGTCGAAGCTCTACAGTTAATGCCTGTCGGGTCAAAATGGAAATTATTCATACCTTCGGACCTTGCTTACGGCGAACGTGGAGCCGGCGGAGTTATAGGGCCGAATGCCACACTAATCTTTGAAATTGAGCTGCTCTCAATCAATAAATAAATTTCCTTTTCAATCCTCCTGAAGGTTTTTCATGTTTTTTTGTGATGAACCTTCAGGAGATTCATTTTCCTGTTTGTCTCGCTTACATTTCTTGCGAAATTTCTTCGCGACCGCTGCGGTATCAAAAAAAAACCACATAAAAACTGATTTTTGATTAAATAGCTTAACAATAAGATTATAATCTTAATTTACTAATAAAATTGAAAGTTGTGAACAAATCAAATAGTTAGGTTTGAAACATTTAAAACCACTTTGTTCAATACTAAAATTTACTACGTCGTCTTGCTTGTCTTAATTACATTCCTTATTTTATGTAAAATAATAATGATTATGAACAACAATATCAGACCTAAATTACGGGAACGGTTATTTTTATTGGATGGGAGCGCACTCGCTTACCGTGCTTACTACTCTTTTATCTCACGACCGTTAATTACCTCGAAAGGTGAAAATACAAGCGCTGTTTTTGGATTTGTCAACAGCTTGATGAAGATATTAGATGAAGAAAAACCCGATCACATCGCAGTCGTGTTTGATAGACCAGAGCCAACTTTCCGTCATAAAATGTACGAACCGTATAAAGTCACGCGACAAAAGATGCCCGAAGATATGGCCTCACAACTTGCACGTCTCAGAGAAGTTGTGAAAGCTTTCAATGTACCGATACTCGAAATGGCCGGATTCGAAGCAGACGATATAATGGGGACACTCGCACACAAAGCCGAAGCTGAAGGAATAGAAACTTATCTTATAACAAGTGATAAAGATTTTATGCAATTAATCTCCCCCCTTACAAAAATTTATAAACCTGGTAAGAGCGGTGATGCGTGGGAAATTATCGACTTCGAACATGTGGAAGAAAAGTTTGGTGTTACACCTGATAAAGTAGTAGAAGTTTTAAGTCTCACCGGCGATAAATCCGATAATGTACCTGGTGTACCAGGAATCGGCGAAATGACAGCAATTCCACTGATTCGCGAATACGGCACAATCGAAAAGATTTTTGAGAATATAGATAAAATTCTAAAGCCGGCTCTTCAACAAAAACTGAGAGAGAACAAAGATAAAGCTCTTTTGTCTAAAACTCTTGTAACCATCGATACGCACGTTCCAATCGATGTGGACATCCATCAACTCAAAACCCAACAAAAAGATATCGTAAAACTTACACAACTTTTTACCGAATTAGAATTCAAATTTTTAATCCGTAAACTCACTGCGTCCGAACCGAAAGCATCTCAAATAATAGCACCGGAAAATGTGACGCCAAAAGCTATTTCTAATATTACGACGGACCAACATCAATACCATATCATCACAACAGATGAGGAGTTGGATGATTTAACCCGAAAGTTAAGAACTTCAAAATTTTTTGTGTTCGATACCGAAACAACAAGCACGGACCCTTTTAAAGCGGAGTTAGTCGGTCTATCATTTTCTCTGAAACCGAAAGAAGCGTATTACATTCCGATAATATGCAATCAAGTAGAAAAAAATAACCTTCTCTTCGTTGGCGCTGTATCTCAAAAATCTCTTTTCGACGAACATTCAATATCAAAGCCGAAATCCGAATCTAACATTGACGGACGAAATCCGAAATCCGATTTCATTGGTTTTGAATACAAGCAAATCCTAAATCTACTCTCCCCTATTTTTACAAATAAAACGATCTTTAAATGCGGCCAAAATATTAAGTACGATATGCTTGTATTGGCTAATTACGGTACCGAAGTCAAGGGTACCGTTTTCGATACAATGGTTGCAAGCTACATTTTACGACCTGACGGCAGGCACAATTTGGATTCTCTGGCGATGGAGCATTTAAATCATAAAACCATAACCTACGATGAATTAGTAGGCGGTGAAATAAATATTAGAAATATTCCATTAGAAAAGATTTCAGATTATTCTTGTGAGGATGCAGACATTACATTTCGACTTTATGAAATCTTAAACAAAAAACTCCAAGATGAAAACTTATTAAAAATTTCAACAGATATCGAATTTCCATTAATCGAAATTCTAGCCAATATGGAATTTACAGGAGTAAAAATAGATACAGCATTTCTGAAATCACTATCCAACGAATTAGAGGGGATGTTAGAATATACAATAGAGGAAGTTTATCATCTTGCCGGAAAGATATTTAACATCAATTCCCCACAGCAGCTCGGAGCAATTTTATTCGACGAATTGAAACTTCCACCTGGCCGGAAAACTAAAACCGGTTATTCTACCGATGTGAGTGTTTTGGAAAATCTCAAGCATCAACACCCGATAATAGATAAATTGTTAGAATACAGATCAATCTCAAAGATAAAATCAACGTATGTAGATGCTCTTCCAGCCTTGACAAATTCAAAAACAGGACGAGTGCACACTTCATTTAATCAAACAATTACGGCAACAGGTCGTTTATCGAGCAGCAATCCGAATTTACAAAACATTCCAATCCGCAACGACATCGGACGTAAAATACGAAAAGCATTTGTTCCGGGAAATGATGAATGGCGAATACTCTCAGCAGATTACTCACAGATTGAGTTGCGTGTAATGGCTCATATATCGGGCGATCCGGGGTTAAGCGAAGCTTTCCACAAAGGGGAAGACATCCACGCAACAACAGCAGCGAAGGTTTTCGGTGTTGAACTAAAAGATGTAACAAAAGATATGCGCCGCAAAGCTAAGGAAGTAAATTTTGGTATAATGTACGGACTCGGCGCTTTTGGATTAGCAAACCGGCTCGATATTTCACATTCCGAAGGAAGAGAAATAATAGAGAGATACCACGAACGTTTCCCGAACGTAAAGAAATACATCGATAGCACGATTAGAAAGGCGAGGACCGACGGTTATGTAGAAACGATTTTGGGGAGACGGAGATATTTACCCGACCTAAAGAGCAAAAATCAGAATTTAAGAAGTAATGCCGAGCGGCAAGCTATTAATATGCCTATACAGGGAACTGCTGCCGACATGATTAAACTCGCTATGATCAAGATTTATAACGCTTCAAGAAACAATCACCACAAAATGAAGATGCTAATGCAGGTGCACGATGAACTTGTTTTTGAAGTTGCTCTTGAATATATAGAAACTGCAAAAGATATTATAACAGAAATGATGAATACCGCACTCCCGTTAAATATTCCGTTAGAAGTTGAAGTGGGAATTGGCAAGAATTGGTTTGAGTCGCATTAACCCCGGGAATTGCATGACAAAAGAAGAAGCAATCATCTATTTCATTTTGGGGGATTTATTTTTTTTGCGGTTTAAGTAATATCCATATACCAATTATAACCAAAATGAAGGGCCAAAACGTCCTGATTGAATTCCAAACTTCCCATCTGTAGATATATCCTAACTCAACGAGTACAAAAACACCGCCAAATATCAAAAAACACAGCGCTAATAATAAAAAATGATATTCTTTCAATTTATTTAGATACACCATCAAAAATGAAAACCCAATGATGAAGAATATTGCCGACGGAAAAATATCAGGTTCGATGTGATGTAGTCCAAAGGAACGCAAAATAAAAAGAATAGAGAACAAAAATAAAAATGAACCCCAAAATATATTCCCCTTTTGAGTTCTCAAAAAACCTTTCATTGCAATACTGAAACCCAGAACGGATAAAAATACCCAGAGTATTTGTGAAAATTTCACATCTATCACGTCAAATTTTTGGAGTAACATTGCTATCCCGAAAAGAATCAGAACAATTCCGAACCACGGGTGCCTTTTTTCAATTTGCGTCATGTTACCCTCCTTGAGTTGATGTAAGTTTTCCTTGAGGCATTACTATAGCGAGTACAATGTATAAGAATAATCCCAAACCGAACGAACCGAGAGTGAGTAAAATAAATATCAGACGTATGATGGTGGAATCGATATCAAGATATTCGGCAAAACCACCACAAACACCAGCAAGTCTTTTATCCTTGACTGACCTCTGTAAAACCTTAGAAGTATAAGGTCGTTCGGGCTGACCACCTACTTCAGGAGAATTATCGGACGTACTTGGTTCGTTTGTTAGAGAAATTTTATAATGATTGAATATGAGTAAAACGCCGATAGCTATTATAATTAGCGAGACCATAGTCCCCCAAGAAAAAATATTCCACCACTCGAACCAATCAAAAATCGGGAGTATTTCCAAATTAGACAGCAAGAATAAACCACCGATTACAACTAACAAAACTCCCCAGATTTGAGGTGCACTTTTTCTTGGTTGTTCAACTGACTGATTAGTATTTAGTGGCATCAAAATCCATGCGATTAGGTAAAATAAAATACCGGTCCCTCCTATAAAAATCATAACAATCCATAAAATCCTGATAATTACTGGGTCAACGTTTAGATATTCAGCAATTCCTCCGCAAACACCTCCGATGATTTTGTTATCTTTTGAACGATGGAGCCGTTTAACGTCGTTCGTACCATTTTGCATAAAAATGTCCTTTTATATTCTTATAGCTTCACATACGGATATATCGAAATGTTTGTTTCAAGGTTTGTAAATACAAAAGCCACAGCTTATTATTCTGAACTATGGCTCAATAATTTTCATATTTTCTAAATTGGATTCTCTATTACACTTCCATAATTTCTTTTTCTTTCATCACAACGAGGGCGTCAATTTCTTTTATGTGTTTATCGGTCAATTTTTGTACTTCTTCTTCTCCCCGTTTTCTTTCATCTTCCGAATAATGTTCTTGTTTTTCGGATTTCTTCAGATGTTCGATAGCATCACGTCTCACATTTCGGAGGGATATTTTTCCTTCCTCGGCAAACTTTTTAATTAATTTAACTAATTCCTTTCTGCGTTCTTCGTTTAGCGGTGGAATAGGTACACGAATAACTGTTCCGTCGTTTGCAGGATTCAAACCGAGATTTGCAACGAGTATTGCCTTTTCAACAGCACCGATGATACCCTTGTCCCATGGAGTAACGGTTAAAGAATGAACATCGGGTGTACTTACGTTCGCGATTTGATTAAGTGGCATCATTGTACCGTAATAATCAATCTTGATTCCGTCAAGTAATGCAGTTGTAGCTTTCCCAGTTCGTATTTTAATAAATTCTTGGCGCACTACTTCAACCCCTTTTTTCATTTTAGTTTCGGTTTCTTTTAAGATATCTTTTACCATACTAAACCTCGAAATTAATAATTTATTAACGATTAGATTTTATTGGCTCGATTTCGATATGTTGAACCAACGTTCCTATATTTTCACCTAAAATTAATCTTCTAAGATTACCAGGAGTATTCATATCAAAAATAATAATAGGAAGTTTATTTTCTTTACAAAGAGTGATAGCGGTTAAATCCATCACCTTTAATTCTTTATTTAATATATCTAAATAGGATATTTGCTGGAATTTAATTGCTTTTGGGTTTAACTCAGGGTCAGAATCATACACACCTTCCACGCGAGTACCCTTGATGATTATATCGGATTGGGTTTCGACAGCACGAAGAGCTGCAGCGGTATCTGTTGTAAAATAAGGATTACCTGTGCCTGCCCCGAATATTACAACTCTTCCTTTTTCGAGATGCCGAATAGCTCGCCGGCGAATAAACGGTTCAGCTATCTCTTCCATTTTAATGGCGCTTAAAAGACGTGTGAAAACACCCGCATGCTCTAAAGCGCTCTGTAAAGCTAGCGAATTTATGATAGTAGCTAACATCCCCATCTGGTCGCCTGTTACTTTATCTATTCCGTCGGAAGAATTTCCGACTCCTCTATAGATGTTACCACCCCCAATTACTATTCCGATCTGGACACCTAAATCTCTTACACTTTTAATCTCCGCGGCATATTCTTTTAAGACATTTGCATCAATTCCGAATTGTTGTCTCCCCATCAGCGATTCACCGCTGAGTTTTAATAATATTCTTTTATACTTCGGTTCGTGCTTCATTTGAGTCCTTGAATCTAAATAAAATGTCTCACAGGAGTAAGACCTTTTATATTTTATTTTTTTTCTTCACCGAGGTGAAACCTTTCGAACTTCTTCAAAGTTAAATTTCCACCCGCTTCATTAATGATATCTTTTATTGTTTTACCGGAATCTTTAATAAAGGTTTGTTCAAGCAAACACACCTCTTGATAGAACTTTTCTAGTTTTCCGTTTGCTATTTTTTCGATTACTTGTTCCGGTTTGTTTTCATTCTTTGCTTGAGTACGATATATTTCTAACTCACGTTGTATGATATCAATGGTTACTTGCTCACGACTTATAAACAGAGGATTCATCGCTGCAACCTGCATAGCGATATCTCTTCCCGTTTGAGCGTTAATTAAAACATCGCCGCCGAACTCAACCAAAACGCCAATCTTGTTTCCTAAGTGTGTATAGGCAGATATGAAGCCGCTATCAGATTTTAATGTTTTGAATCGGCGTATTTCGATTTTCTCACCGACCTTTCCGATAAGATTATTCAAATGTGCTGCAAGAGTGTTTCCATTCGTATTAACAGATTCTAACAACCCTTCAATCGTCGAAAACTGTTTTTGTTCCAGCATCTGAGCAACTGAATTAGCAAATTCAACGAAATCGTTTCCGCGCGCAACAAAATCTGTTTCGCAATTGACTTCCACTATCACACCCAATTTATTATTGCTACTGACTCGGGTTACTATGAGACCTTCTTTTACAGCTTTATCCGCACGTTTCTGAGCCGTTGCAGCACCTTTTTTCCTTAAATAATCTATTGCTTTTTCAATATCTCCGGCTGAATCTTCAAGCGCTTTTTTACAATCCATCATACCTGCGCCAGTTTTGATTCTAAGTAATTTCACTTGTTCACTATTTATTATCATTTTCTTATCGTCCTCTTTTTGTAAATCCTTCGGTTTTCTCGTCCTCAACGACTTCTTTACCTTCATACATCGCTGAAATTTTCTCTTTGCCTTCGTTTATTGCATCTGCTATTACTTTAGTAATCAATCTTATAGATTTGATTGCATCGTCATTTGCGGGTATCGGATAGTCAACTGACGTCGGGTCGACATTTGAATCGACGATGGCAAAGACTGGTATGTGAAGCCGTTTTGCTTCGGCTACTGAGATTGCTTCTTTTTTGATGTCAACTACGAACAGTGCTCCTGGTAAACGAGTCATATTCGCTACGCCGAGTAAGACTTGTTGTAATTTATCTTTTTCGCGGTCAAGAAACAATATCTCTTTTTTAGTTATCTTATCAAAAGTACCGTCTGTTTCCATTTTCTCGATGTTGTTTAATCGCTTAACACTCTTACGAATTGTTGAAAAGTTAGTAAGCATTCCACCGAGCCATCGCTCAGTTACATAGTACTGTCCGCATTTCTCGGCTTCTTCACGAATAACTTCTTTTGCTTGTTTTTTTGTACCGACAAAAAGTACTCGCTTACCTTCTGATACAAGTTGAGCGATTGCGTTACCAGCTTCTTCTAAAAGTTCCTGTGATTTTTTTAAATCAATTATATGAATGCCGTTCTTCTCCATAAATATGAATGGTTTCATCTTTGGGTTCCAACGGCGAGTGAGGTGGCCAAAATGGCAACCAGCATTAATTAGGTCGGTTAATTCGACACGTGGCATTATGTTGTCTCCTATTGTTTTTGTTGTTCATCTACCATCTTCATCTTTTTTAGAGATCCCTCGATAAGCTCAGGACACACTCTAAAAAATCAGGTGGTATGTTTACCCCGAATTTTTCGGAGCTTGTTTTTAAAAAAATATCTTAACGTTTCGAGAACTGGAATCGCTTTCGAGCTTTCTTCTGTCCGTACTTTTTACGTTCAACCATTCTCGGATCCCGGGTTAGCAAACCTGCATTACGAAGCGGTCCACGATTCTCATCGTTCATTTCTATTAAAGCCCTGGAAATACCAAGTCGAATTGCCCCTGCTTGTCCGCTCATACCGCCTCCTTCAACTGTAACATAAGCATTATATTTGCCTGCGTTTGAAGTTATTTCAAAAGGTCTAAGAACATCGTGACAAAGTGTATCGACTTTAAAATAATCTTGTAACAATTTTTTATTGATGAAGATATCGCCCGTTCCCGATTTTAAAACTACACGGGCTATTGCGTTTTTACGTCTTCCTACTGTAATTATGTTATGCATTAAATCAAAAGCTCCTTATTTTATATCTAACGACTCAGGTTGTTGTGCTTTATGCGGATGATTAGGTCCTGCATATACTTTTAATTTTTGTATCAATCTACGTCCTAAACGGTTATGAGGAATCATTCCCTTCACAGCATGCATTACCACTTTTTCGGGTTGGGTTTTTATTAAATCTTTAAACGATTCGAACTTCGCACCACCCGGGTATCCTGTGTAATGAAAATACTCTTTTAATTCGGGACGTTTTCCTGTCAGCTTCACTTTATCGGCGTTTACAATAATTACAAAATCGCCGATATCTGCATTCGGTGTAAACGATGGTTTATGCTTCCCTCTCAAAATCGTTGCGACTTGACTCGCAATACGTCCTAACGTTTTGTCCTTAGCATCCACCAAGAACCACTTCTTTGCGATTTCTTCATTTTTAAAGAAATATGTTTGTTTTTCAATAAGTGCCACTCTAAAATCTCCAAATATTAACTGTATTAAGCAATAAATTATTTAAAAGTGAATTAATTTAGCAAAATTTTCGATAATAGTCAATACATTCGGATATTAAAAAAAATTGATTAATTAAATTTGCTTCTCTGCGTTGTATGATGAACGCACAAGGGGCCCTGACTCCACATGCTTGAATCCAAACTCCAATCCCTTCTCCTTTAGCATTTTAAATTCGTCAGGATGGACAAAACGGGCAACGGGTAGATGTTGTTTCGTAGGTTGCAGGTATTGTCCAAACGTTAAAATGTTGCAGTCAACTTTTCGTAAATCGTTCATCACTGAAATTACTTCCTCTATCGTTTCGCCCAAGCCTAACATCAGTCCTGACTTCGTTTTGAAACCTCGTTTCTTTGCGCGTTCGAGAAGATTGAGTGAACGCTCATACTTTGCCTGCGGTCGAACCACAGGATACAATCTTGGAACCGTTTCGACATTATGATTTAGAATATCTGGAAAAGCATCCAGCAAAATATTAAGCGCAAATTCATCTCCTTTGAAATCCGGTATCAGTACTTCCACTTTACACTCGGGATTGGATTCGCGAATTTTCCTGATCGTTTCAGCAAAGATAGATGCACCGCTATCGTACAATTCATCTCGGTTCACGGATGTTATCACAGCATATTTAACATTCAACAATTTAACAGCTTCAGCAACACGTCGGGGTTCGTCGGCATCAAGTTCCGTAGGCATCCCGGTTTTTACTGCACAGAAGCCACAGCTTCGCGTACAAATATCGCCGAGAATCATAAATGTTGCAGTTCCGCTATTCCAGCATTCTCCCATATTCGGGCAACGTGTTTCGCCGCAAACTGTGTGGAGTTTATGCTCATCAATTATCATCCTGATGTTGCTGAAGGATTCTCCGGCAAGCATTTTAACTTTTAGCCAATCTGGTCTCGGTTTTCGACTTGTTTCTCGCGTTATGTTTTCTATCAAATCTCCTTTATGCAATTCATCCTCATTAATCTTGTTACAGTTACTTAAATCATAAATCTAAAATCATAAATTCACACTGAGCTTGCCGATGGGTCAAACTCTTGCAAATATTTTACAACTCTCTCAACAAACATACCGCCGAGTGCTCCGTCTATTATGCGGTGATCAAAGGATAATGTAAGATACGAGATTGACCGGATCGCTATCGCATCATCTATTACAACCGGCTGCTTTTTAATTGCACCGATTCCAAGTATTGCTACATTTGGCTGGGCAATTATCGGAATTCCAATAATATTTCCGAACACCCCGTAATTTGTAAATGTAAATGTTCCGCCTTCAATATCTGAAGGAATCAATCTCTTATTGCGAGTGCGGAGAGCGAGGTCGTTAATAGCACGAGCCAACCCGATAAAATTTTTCTCATCTGCATTTTTTATTACGGGCACAATGAGTCCTTGCTCGGAAGCTACAGCCATACCTAAGTTGATAAATTTTTTGACAATAATTTTATCACCTTCCACAGAGCTATTTACGAGTGGAAAATCTTTCAGCGCCTTTACAATTGCAGTTGCGATGAAAGGTGTGTAAGTTAATTTGAATCCTTCCACTTTGTCAAATTCCTTCGCATGTTCGTCACGATACTTTACGATTTTTGTCATATCGCACTCAGAAATAGCTTGAACGTGCGGCGATGTTGCAACACTGTTCACCATATGGAGAGCCATCTTTTGAAGAACATTGCTCATTTGTAAGATTTCGTATTTTGGTGCAGGATATTTCACAGCTAACTCACCGGCATCGACAACTTTCAATGTCGTTTCTACCCGCGGTGTAATGGGTTTTGGAATTTCTTTTTCGACTACAGCATTTGGAGTTTCCTTTCGGATCCGCAAATAATTTAAGATATCCTTCTTACTCACTCTGCCTTCTATTCCAGTACCTTTAATTTGTTCCAATTCCTGCATCGAAATTCCTTCCTGACGTGCAATATTCAAAATTAACGGAGAATAAAATCTTCCAGCTGCTTGTGCTTCTCCCTTCGACGCTGGTTTCGGCGCAACAACCAATGGTTGAGTTTCTTCCTTTGTCGCTCCAGCATCGGATTGAACAGATTGCGGTGCTTCTTCAACCACTGCAGCGCCCGCTTCAGTTTCTATTTCTGCAATCACAGTCTTAATTGCAATAGTCTCCTGCTCTCTAAATAAAATTTTTGTAACCACTCCTTCTGTGGGAGACGGAATTTCAGAATCTACTTTATCGGTGCTAATTTCTAACAATATTTCATCTTTTTTAATTTTATCGCCAGGTTTTTTGTGCCACTTAACGATTGTCCCTTCGGTTAGACTTTCGCCTAACTGTGGCATTATAACTTCGATTTTTGCCATGATAAACCTCTTTTAATTTTAGATTTTAGATTTCAAATTTTAGATATTAGTTTTACGCACAGGTTCAAAATATTTGAAATTTGTAATTTTTATTTGTTTAGAATTTCATAGTCCGGATTTATAGTTAGTAATTCGCTAACTTCTCAAGCGCACTAACTATATCCGATGTTTGCGGAAGCATCGCGTATTCAAGCTGCGGTGCATACGGAACCGGTGAATCTTTGGCTGCGACTCGCACAATCGGTCCGTCCAAATATTCAAACGCTTCGTTAGAAATAATCGCAGCCAATTCGCCACCAAATCCGCTGAACAAAGTTTCCTCGTGCACGATAAGTGCCTTTCCGGTTTTCTTCACCGATTTTAAAATTGTTTCTTTATCGAGCGGATTTAGTGTTCTTAAATCTATTATTTCTACATTAACACCACGCTCTTCTAATTTTCGTGCTGCTTCAAGTGAGCGCTGCACCATCATTCCGTAAGTTATTATCGTAATATCATCACCAGTGCGTTTTACTTTTGCTAACCCAAAAGGAACTAAATAATCGGCATCGGGTTCAGGAGTAGCTGCAAAACTCTGGCGATACATTCCTTTGTGTTCAAGAAATATTACAGGGTCATCGCAGCGGCAAGCTGTTTTAAGTAATCCTTTTGCATCAGCGGCGTTTGACGGAAACACAACACGCAAACCGGGATTATGTGTAAAGAACGACTCGATTGATTGGCTATGATAAAGTCCACCGTGAATGTATCCTCCAACCGGAACACGAATTACTACAGGAGATGTCCAACTGTTGTTCGATCGGTATCGGATCATCGACAATTCATCACGGATTTGCATAAAAGCGGGCCAGATGTAATCGCCAAATTGGATTTCAACAACCGGCTTCCATCCCCGCAATGCTAAACCGATAGCTGTGCCAACAATACTCGCTTCGGCTAACGGAGAATTGAAAACTCTGTCTTTACCAAACTTCGCCGTGAGTCCTTTAGTAACTGTAAATACTCCCCCTTTATCGCCGGCGACATCTTCACCGTAAATTACCATTTTCGAATTTCTCTCTAACTCTTCAGCGAGAGCGTGGTTAATCGCATCCACCATCACTATATTTGTTCCGCTAAATTCTTTTTCAACAAATTTATCTTTAGTAATTACTTCCTTTGAAGAATATACATAAAGTCCAACTGTTGATTCATCTGCTTGTTGTTGCTTTTCTGTCCAATCAGAAAGATCGTTAACTTCTTTTATAACATCTTCTTTAATTTTTTGAATTTGTTCATTGTTAAGAATTCCTTTTTCGATTAGATAAATTTCAAATTTTGGAATTGGGTCGCGCACTTTATCTTTTTCAAGCTCGTCAGCCGAACGGTATTTCCGTTGATCATCGGATGAAGAGTGTGGTAGAAGACGGACTACATCCGATTCAATCAGTGCAGGTCCTCCGCCACTCCTGGCTTTTGCGACTGCATCGACTGCCACATCATAAACTTCAAAGAAATCGGTTCCATCCACGAAATATCTATTCAAACCCTTAAAACCTTCGGTAAGTGAATAAATTGAACCGGTTGCCATCTGGTCGGTGAGCGGAACCGATATCGCATATTTATTATTTTGAATATGAAAAATAACGGGAAACTTTTCGCGAGTTGACCAGTTCAGTGCTTCCCAAAATTCACCTTCACTCGTAGTACCTTCTCCAGATGAAACATATACTATCTCATCAGTTTTCTCTTTTACGGCGCCCATCGCGGTTCCGACTGCTTGTAAAAACTGAGTGCCGGTGCAGCTTGATTGAGAAGGGATTTTTAATTTTTTATTTCCCCAATGGCAGGGCATCGCACGACCACCAGAACCGCCTGCTTCTGCACGATGAAGCGCTTCTAGCAGAATCCCTTTTGTCGTTTCGCCCAACCCTAAATTAAATGCGATATCCCGATAATAAGGATACGCCCAATCGTAACCCGATTTCATCGCTTTTGCAACAGCTATCTGTGCCGCTTCGTGTCCGGGTGCACCGATGTGAAAAAATTGTTTGCCTTGTTTTAACAAGACTAACTGTTTCTCATCTAATTTTCTTGATAAAACCATCAACCTGAAAATTTCTATTATTTCATTGTTAGATAAATTAGTCCTAGGTTTGGTTTTATAAATCGGAGTGCTTTCTATTACTACTCTTTGTGATTTATTTTTTTGAGACATTTATCTATTCCTTTTCGGCAAATTTACTAATTTGTTCTGTTATTAATTTAGAAAATTCTTCTTTCTCGAGTATCGATATCTTAACGCTAAATACTTTTTCAAAATTCCTTGTGATTGAATGATTGACTTCAAAGATATCGACTGCCCGATTCAAAACTTGTTGAAGCGAGGTTACACCTTTATGAAATATACCGCACGGAATGATACGGTCAAAATATGATAAATCGGTGTTCACATTAAAAGCAAAACCGTGCATCGTAATCCAGCGGCTTATTTTAACTCCAATAGCAGCAATTTTATTATTTCCAACCCAAACACCCGTCATACCCTCGGAGCGGGTTCCGTGAATTTGGAAGTCCTTCATAGTTAAAATTAAAACTTCTTCGATATCGCGTAAGTATTTATGTGTATCTAAATAATATTTATTTAAATCAAGAATCGGATATCCAACGATTTGACCGGGACCGTGATATGTAATGTCGCCACCTCGGTCATTGTAATAGACTCTAGCACCTGTTGACCGTAGTTCTTCTTCATTCGCTAAAAGGTGATTGCCGTTTCCGCTTTTACCGATCGTATAAACGTGGTTGTGTTCGTTTAATAAAAGAATATCGGGGATTTTATTTTCAACACGCAACTGAAAAAGCTGTTTCTGCAAATCCCAGGTCTCTTTAAAATCCGTACGACCCAGATATGTTAATATGAGTTGTTTCAATAACTAATTAAATCCAAAGTTCTAAATTCTAAATATTAGAATTTATTTAGGAACTCGAAATTCAAATTTAGCATTTATTATTCAAATATGTATTGATTCGTTATAAGCATTCGCAGCCGCTTCCATAACTGCTTCAGATAGCGTCGGATGGGCGTGCACTGTTTTAATCAACTCATTTGCTGTTGAGCCTAAAGTTTTTGCAACTCCAAGTTCCGCAATCATTTCGGTTGCATCACTTCCTAAAATATGTCCACCTAAAAGTCCGCCGTATTTTGCATCGAGGATTAATTTTACTAATCCATCAGTTTCGCTGATTGCTCGCGCTTTGCCGCTTGCCGTAAATGGGAATCGCCCTACTTTTATTTGATGACCCTGCTCGATGGCTTTTTCTTCAGTCAAACCGATACTTGCAACTTGCGGTTGACAATATGTGCAGCTCGGAATATTCTCGTAATCGACTGTTGGTGTATTTTTTCCTGCGATTGCTTCGATACAAGTGATTCCTTCAGCCGAAGCAACGTGAGCAAGCAGCGGTGGGCCGATTATATCTCCGATTGCGAAAATGCCGTTGACATTTGTTCGGTAATACTCATCTACTTTAATAAAACTATTTTCGTAATTGACCCCCATTTCATCTAAACCGATATTCTCAACATTCCCTTGCACACCAATAGCCATCAGGGCAACATCACCTACTATTTCTTTCAACGCATCTTTTGTTGAGACGGAAAGTTTTACATTATCATCGACAACAACTTTTTCTACTTTTGTGTTGGTGAATATTTCTATTCCAGTTTTCTTTAAGTTACTTTCTAAAAGTTTTGTAATTTCCTTATCTTCGATAGGAAGTATGTTTGGCATCATTTCAACAAGAGTTACTTTAGTCCCGAAAGTATTATAAAGATATGCAAATTCAACTCCGATTGCCCCGGCGCCAATAATCAGCATCGACTTGGGCGGTTCTTGCAAGATCAAGGCTTCGGAACTGGATATAATTTTTCTACGGTCGACCTCTACATCCGGAATTGAACGCGGTTGCGCACCTGTTGCTATTATGGTGTGCTTCGATTCAATGGTTTCTACAGACTTGCCATCCTTGCTAACTTCGATCTTTCCTCGTCCGACAATCTTACCATAACCTGAAATCAAATCTATTTTATGTTTCTTAAAAAGGTATTCGATACCTTTTGAGTTACGAAGCGCAATATCGCGGCTGCGCTTGATTATTTTTTTGAAATCGAATTGAAGGTTTTCATAAGTCATCCCAAATTCGTTAGCGTGTTTAAAATAATTATAGATTTCAGCGCTCTTTAGAAGGGCTTTTGTGGGGATACATCCCCAGTTCAGGCATACGCCGCCTAATTTATCTTTTTCAATTACCGCAGTTTTAAAACCCAATTGTGCCGCCCGGATTGCAGCAACGTAACCACCAGGTCCCCCGCCGATTATTGCAATATCGTATTGTTTATTTTCCATATTATTCTCATTATGATGTTTTTAGAAATGAATCGTTCCAAACTTTAGAAAATATATGAAACGGGGGTTTGAAAAGCAAAGAGTGAGATTTAATCGGTAAAAAGTAAAACGGGAATGGAATTACAATATTAGACAACAAATAACTACTACTTCTTTTTGCTTCTCACTATATTTTTTATATATTGTATGCAAAAACCACCATAAGGAAATCTAATTATGGCAGAAGCTATCAAAGAAAAACAAACTTTTTTACAAACGATTAAATCGTTCCCGAAAGTTTATTGGGTAGTTATTGTGATGGAATTTTTTGAACGCGGTTCATACTACGGCATGATGAGCATCCTCTCCGTTTATATGACTGACCAATTAAACTTCAGCAAAGAGAGTGTTGGTGTAGTCAAAAGCACTATCCAACCGCTGCTCTATATTTTACCGATTTTAGCCGGAGCTATCGGCGACAGGTTCGGCTACCGCAGAACACTTATTTTTGCATTTTCATTTTTAGGATTGGGTTACTTTCTCGTCAGCCAGACTACTGAATATGCGATGATGTTCGCAAGTTTAGTGATTATGGGAATCGGAGCGGGTGCTTTTAAGCCGATGATATCCGGAACAATCGCACGCACTACTACTGAACAAAACAGCACACTCGGCTTTGGAATATTTTACTGGTCGATTAACTTCGGGGCATTTTTATTCCCGCTAATCCTCGTACCGTATATTAAAAACACATTCGGCTGGGAGTACGTGATGGTCGCTTCTGCTATTTTCACTGCTTCAATGTTGATTCCCACCCTCTTCATCTATAAAGAACCGCCAAAACCTGCAAGCACTAAAACACTTCCCGAAGTTCTGAAGGGAATGATAATGGTTTTATCCGACGTTAAGTTTATCGGATTGATTGTTATCTATTCTGGTTTCTGGATTCTTTATTTTCAAATGTTCGATTCTGTTCTGTGGTATGTAAAAGATTATGTGGATGCGACTTCCCTCAATATTTTTGTGAATACTATGTTAGGATATATTGGGATTAACATTAACTGGAAATTCGACATCGAACATGTTACTGTTATCAATGCTGGAACAATTATTTTCTTACAGATGATAGTCTCAAACGTCGTCAAAAACACAAAAGCATTACCTACAATGATTGTTGGTATTACGTTGGGAACGCTTGGTATGGCAATACTTGCAATATCACCCGACATCTGGGTATTCATCATTGGTATTACAATATTTTCAATCGGTGAGATGACTGCACATCCAAAATTTATCAGTTACGTAGGTCTTATTGCCCCACCCGATAAAAAGGCAACATATTTAGGGTATGCATTTTTGTATGGTGTGATTGGATCTTCAATCGGTGGAATACTTGGAGCTAATATGTATGTATATTTCGTTGATAATTTAAAAGATCCTCAGACCTTGTGGATTCTATTCAGCTTAATCGGTGTTGCAACAATCATCGGATTATTTATTTACAATAAATTTGTAGCTCCAAAGTTGGGACACAATCATTAAGAGTAATAATCACGAAAATGAATTTGAAAATAAGATAATTCATTAATCCATTGAAATAAAATAAATAATGATGTGTATTTCATCTATTTTTTATAATGTAATCAGAAAATCAGTACATAAATCGCTAAAAGGTAATAAGTTAAAGCCATCTAACTTATTAATATCTGTTGCTTTTTGTAAATTTGAATATTATATTATTGTGGATTTATATTCATTTAAATAAACAATTAACTAAAACTTTTAAATAATGGAGGTTGTAGTGAAAACAATATTATTTTTCTTTTTATTATCAGTGATATTAATAGGTTGCACGGGAAAAGATGGAAAAGACGGTGCTATAGGGCCAGTAGGACCTTCTGGTAAAGATGGAAATGCAAATGTAAAGGTTATTAAATTTAGTGTTTTACCAACAGATTGGCAATCTACTGGAACATCCTTTGTTTATACGAAGTCAGGTATTACATCTATCACGCAAGCTATAAAAGATAGTGGTTCGGTATTAGTTTATTTAGAAAATCCATCTCAAGGTATTTGGATAGCATTACCATATACATACACATATTCCATAGGAGGAACTCCTTATTCAAAATCATATTTATACGCTTACAAAGTAGGAGAAGTAAAACTCGAAGAAATTGACTCAGATTTAATAACGCTAAGACCAGAAACTACTCAGAACTATAAAGTAGTAATTATTGCATCAAGTGTACTTGCAAAAAAATTATCTCGTTCTCAAATTCAAAATTACGAATCAATAAAAGAAATTCTTAACATCCAAGAGTAGTACTTATTCTCAATAAATTTGTGGCGACGAAACTGGGTAATAATCACTGATGTGATTTTAGTTGTTTTAACTCGTCCCAATTCCGAATCCCGAATGAATTCGGGATTGCGTTAGGTCTCGGCATGTTAAACGATTCAAACTCACCACAAGTTTTAAATTTTATTAAGCACAGTGATAACGTAATTGAAGTCAGGTTATTTTCTGTGCTTTTTTTTATTCCCAACAGTCCATTACTCCATTAATACAATACTTCATTTATTCATTGATTCAATCTATTTGACTTCTTCCTAAAAATCCCTTATCTTTATTTAGAATCATTCTACATAAGAAAATGAGTAATAATTTAACTTTCGACATATTTAAGAAATACATAAAGGGGAAAAAACTCCGCTCTACGCCCGAACGTGAACGAATTTTACACGAAATTATGAAACTAGACGGTCATTTTACTGCAGAAGAATTATACGGACTTTTAAAGAAAAAGAAGGAAGAATTTGTATTAGCCACAATCTACAATACATTGGATCTATTCGTTTCAGCAGGAATTCTTACCAAATATCGTTTAGGGGCTGAGCACTCGTACTATGAGAGAGCCATAGACAAGCCAGGACATCACCACCTGATCTGTTTAGAATGTGGAAATATAGTCGAGTTCGACGCAGATACCTTATCTGGTCACGAACTTAAGATAGCTAAACAAAATAATTTCCAAATTCAAAATTCGACACATCAAATTTTTGGAGTTTGTAATAAATGCCAACCAGCCCGACCAGCCAAAAATCCGCCCAAAAGAATAAGTCGGACAAGTTCGCCCGGTCGTTCTCACAAGAAGGAAAATTATCAATGACTTTGAAAAACCATATCTCTCTTTCCAAAGTAAAAAAAGGTAATATAGTCAGGATAATAACACTCCCCGATGGTTTAGCACGAACTCAATTAATTCGTTTGGGAATTGTTGAAGGCGACTTAGTAAAATGCCTGGAACACCTTCCCGGTGGCACAATAGTAATCCAAAAGAAACGGCAGGAAATTGCCCTCGGGTCAAAACTCTCCCACAAAATAATTGTAATTATAAACTAAAATGCCCACTAACGAAATTAATCATCTCGAACATCATACACACATCGAAAAATCTTCAAACATTTTCGATAGTGTAAGTCCAAAATTAGTTCTTGTCGGTAATCCAAATGTCGGCAAGTCAGTTTTCTTCAACTATCTCAGCGGTATTTATGTAGATGTATCAAATTTCCCCGGAACTACGGTCGAAATTGCCAAAGGTAAATATCTTCAATACGAACTTTACGATACACCTGGCATTTACGGCGTGTCTTCGTTCAATGACGAGGAACGTGTTGCCCGCGATATAATACTCGAAGCCGACATCATCATCAATATCATAGATGGTGTGCACATCGAACGCGATCTGTTCCTAACCCAACAACTCATAGATATGGGAAAACGAATTGTAGTAGTAATCAATTTTATGGATGAAATTAAAAAGCACCACATTAAGATTGATATTGAACAACTTGAAAAATTGTTAGACGTTCCTATTACTGCAACCACAGCAATAAAAAAAGAGGGTTTGAAAGAACTTGAACAGCTAATTGATAAAGCAAGGCAGGGAAAACAAAACAAAATCCTGCACTTGAAACTCCACAATATGCTAAATTCTGTCGGTTCACAAGCTGAAGCGTTGCTTGTTTTAGAAGGCGATGAAATTACAGCAAACAAACACGGAATAAAACCTTTAGACCAACGCGAACCAATATACATTGATAGACGCAACCGTGTTAATAATATCGTAAATCAAGTAATCGAAGAAGCTTCCGTCAGAAAACATATTACTTCGTTAATCGGTCGCTGGTCGCTAAACACTTTAACTGGAATTCCAATTCTGCTAGGTGTTTTATATATCGCATATCTTTTCATCGGAAAACTTGTTGCACAGGATATAGTCGGTTTTACCGAATCATATTTCGGAAATGAACTTTGGGAAACTTGGATTCGCTCGGCTGTTTCTGATTTCATCACTCCAACCTCCTTCTTAGGAACCGTCTTGATTGGTGAATTCGGCGTCCTTACTATGACCGTTACTTATTTATTGTTTCTCCTGTTTCCGTTAGTTTTTGCTTTTTATATTACACTCTCGTTTTTGGAAGACACAGGATATTTACCGCGACTCGCCACGATGGTTGATAGATTCATAAATTTCTTAGGATTAAATGGACGAGCAATTATTCCAATGATATTAGGTTTTGGATGCGTTTCAGCCGCTACAATTACAACACGTTTACTTTCGAGTGAAAGGGAAAAAACTATTGCAACAGCAATTCTACAATTCGCTATTCCCTGCTCGGCTCAACTTGCGGTAATTACAGCACTTTTAATGGGAGCCGGATTCCAAGCTCTATTGATTTATGTCTTTGTAATCGTTTCGGTGTTCATTGCCATTGGAACAATATTGAACAAAATATTGAAAGGTGAATCAACTCCTTTATTAATCGACCTGCCGCCTATGCGTATTCCAAGAATGAATAATGTTTTACAAAAAACTAGTTTGCGAACATTCTCGTTTATGAAAGAAGCCACACCTTGGTTCTTTTTCGGCGCCGCAGTTATCGGCACGATGGAAGCAACTGGCTTGCTTCAAGTTTGGCAAAAAGCACTATCACCTTTTACAGAACATTGGCTTAAACTCCCTCCTGAAGCTACGACAGCTTTTGTGATGGGGCTTGTCCGTCGAGACTTTGGAGCGGCAGGCTTGTATGAAATCGTAATGAATCCGATGCAGACAGTTGTTGCCTTAGTCACAATTACACTCTTTGTTCCATGTATTACCTCAATTTTAATAATGTATAAAGAGCGCGGATTGAAAACTGCTACGATAATCTGGATTGGCACTTGGATTGGCTCATTCACAATCGGCGGTATTGTTGCTCAAATAATTGTTTAGATTTATGAATCAATTATTAAATGAAAAATTGAAATCACTTATGGTGAATGAGACTCGCCCTTGTCTAAATTGCAAGTTCGTTATCGAAAACCCGTTCGTAGAAAAATGTCCACGATGCTATACTAATTTACAGAAACTTGAGGTCAGTTGTCTATCGTGTTCATATAAATCGAAATGTTCATTATCGTATATGAAAACTTAAGTTCAAAAGATAAAACGTCGAACGAGGTGCTTGCAACATCCGGCAATAATAATAACTTTGTAATGATAGATGAAAGCAGAATTGAACATCTAATTAATCCTAAAATAGTGAAGCTCAACGAAAAATTTTGAGCCATCTCTTTAACTGCCATCAAAGTTGCTGAACGAGATGCTTGAAACAGCACTTTTTATCATTTGCTATTGATAAAGCCAATTTTTTCTTTGCGATGAACGAACATTTAAAATACTTTGCGATTTTTAATCAATCATAGTTTCGTAAATATTTTGTGAAACTCGTAACTCGCAAAAATTTTTCGTTGACAATCTATAAAAATTATTTTATACTTGTAATAACAATCAATTGGTACCGACTAAAAACGGATTGTAGGTAAATGAGTTGGTATTCATATAACCTTAATTAAAGTTTTAGAAATGCTTTAAAACATTATCGAGTTCGGTAGGGTTGACTGATTGGGGTTTGCTTATCGCCTCCCGGCCTACCTCTTTCAAAAACTTACCGGACTCTGTTTTTTCTATATATTAAATCTAAAAAATACAACATCCCCATCTTCTATTTCATAGGTCTTACCGTGTAGATGCAACAATCCTTTTTCGCGTAGCGCTGCCTCGGAACCTATAGCTACCAACTCGTGTATTTTGATCACCTCTGCTTTAATAAATCCTTTCTCAAAATCGCTGTGTATTTTTCCTGCTGCTTGCGGTGCCTTTGTGCCTTTTATTACAGTCCATGCACGAAGCTCTTTTTCATTGTGTGTGAAAAATGTTAATAAATTTAAAAGCCAGTATCCTTCCCGTATAACTTTATCCAACCCCGATTCCTTGATTCCAATGTCTGCTAAAAATGTTTCCCTTTCTCTATATGCCATATCGGCGATTTCAGCTTCCATCTCGCCATCCACAACTATTACTCTTGCACCCCTATATACTGCTAATTGTTCAAGAATATTTATGTGCTCATTTCCCCGAGTAAGCCCCTCCTCATCTACATTTGCAATAAACATAACAGGTTTAGCAGTTAAAAGATTTAGATGACAAGCTAGACTTTTTTCTTCTTCATCCAGCTTTAACATTCTAGCAAGTTTGCCTTCAGCTAAATGATTTTTTAATTTCTGGCAAACTTCGATTCCGTGTTTCAATTTTTTATCGCCGGATTTTGATTGTCTTTCCAGTTCAGAAAGATTTTTTTGGATTGTTTCGATATCTTTTAGTATTAACTCAGTCTCCACAATTTCAACGTCTCTTTTCGGATCGACATTCCCATAAGTATGTACAATATTCTCATTCTCAAAGCATCTGACGACGTGTGCGATCGCATCGACTTCCCGGATATGAGCAAGAAATTGATTTCCTAATCCTTCTCCCTTATTTGCTCCTTTAACCAAACCGGCAATATCAACAAATTCAATGTTTGTGGGTATTACTTTGGGTGGTTTGATAATACTCGTTAAGAGACTGAGTCTTTCATCCGGAACGGGAACGACACCGCTATGAGGTTCAATAGTCGTGAACGGATAGTTTGCGACGACTGCTCTCGCGGAAGTAATTGCATTAAAGATTGTTGATTTCCCGACATTCGGTAATCCAACTATGCCGCATCTAAATCCCATAAATAATCGTCATTCATTTTTTAAACTTGTTATATTCATATCAATTACGTTGCGGATCTTCGATAAAACATCCTCTGT
>JBBINX010000020.1:0-27885 GCA_037443685.1 Ignavibacteriales bacterium | reverse complement strand
CTGTAAGCCAGAAATAACATTTTTTTTAAAGAGTTGTCATTAGGAAAAATTGTTTTTGATTTTGTCACTTGTCATAACTGACATTTCTACTGGCCTATATCAGTATTTTTTTTATATCGCATTGCCACATCAAACAAATTTTCTGACTTAATGTCATTTAGTATCTAATAATAATATTATAAAATCAATGACTTCTATAAGGGTTTTGTCTTTTTGTCAGTCATTTTGTATATTAAAGATGTATTTTTAGAGTAAAATCACAATTTTAATGAATGCAAGATAAGAAATTATACATAGAGACGTATGGCTGTCAGATGAATGTCGCAGATTCCGAGGTTGTGATGAGCTTGATGACCAAAGACGGTTACCAACTTACAGAAGATATTGATGAAGCCGATGTAATATTAGTGAACACGTGCAGCGTCCGTGAGAATGCCGAGGATAGAGTTACAGCCCGACTTAACGAATTTAAAACGAGAAAAAAAGAAAACCCCGAAGTAGTTGTAGGTGTACTCGGATGTATGGCAGAAAGATTAAATACTAAATTTTTCGAGACTCATACAACAAGAAAATCAAAAGTTAAAATCGCCGACTTAATTGTGGGACCTGACGAGTATAGGAAGCTTCCAGAATTAGTTGAAAAAGCGCAACACGGTGAACAAGGTATAGCTGCTCAGTCGTCGTGTGTTTACTCTGGTGAAATCGGGGTTGAAACTTACGATGACATAATACCTTTGAGAACAAATGGTTTAAGTGCGTGGGTAACGGTTATGCGAGGGTGCAATAATTTTTGCACTTTCTGCGTCGTACCGTTTACTCGCGGCAGAGAAAGAAGCAGACCGTTACAAAGCATCCTCAAAGAAATTAAAGACCTCTCTAAGCAAGGTTATAAAGAGGTAACTTTACTTGGACAGAATGTAAATTCATATTCAGACGGCAACTACGATTTTGCAGATCTTATGAAAAAATCGGCAGAAATTGACAGAGGTATGAGAATCCGGTTTACAACATCACACCCAGCTGATATGTCGGACAAGCTGATTCGAACAATCGCTGCTGAACACAATATATGCAACTATATTCATTTACCAGCTCAATCGGGTTCTGATAAAATTCTTACACTGATGAATCGTAAATACACAACTTCTCATTATCTCAAGTTGATAGAAAAAATAAGAAAAGCTATTCCCAGCGTTTCACTTACTACAGATATCATAACCGGATTCCCGACCGAAACAGAAGCAGACCATCGGATGACTGTGGAATTGATGAAACAAATTAGATTCGACGGTGCATTCATGTTTGCATATTCACCTCGCGAGAATACTAAGGCTTGGAGTATAGCTGACGACGTTTCGCAAGAAGAAAAATTAAAACGCCTTAGCGAAATCATCGAAATCCAAAATAAAATTTCCTACGAGAATAATTTAACATTAATCGGCAAAAATGTTGAAGTATTGATTGAAGGAACGAGTAAAAGATCTGAACACCAATTAAAAGGTAAAACTGATACGAATAAAAAAGTAATATTGCCACGTAACGGATTTAAAGTTGGAGATTTCGTTACAGTAAAAATCGAAAGTGTAAATTCCGCGACTCTATTTGGAACGGACAAAAATTAACAAGAATGAGGAATCTATGAAAAAGTATATAATTACTGTCAGTTATATTTTTTTGACACAGGTTTTTTCGTTAGCCGGTTTTCCGCAGAACATAGACGAAAAAGTTACAAAAATAATAAAAATGATCGACCGAGGTGATATAGAGAACGCCCAAACCGAGTCTTCTAGTTTAGTTGTTACCTTTCCGAATGAAGCGGGCATATTATACTTACAGGGACGACTCGCATCGGATGGCGTAGATGCTGTAAAATTTTATCAAACTATTTTAGATAACTTCCCAAAAAGCCAATGGGCAGATGACGCACTTTACCACTCATACCAGTATTATTATGCATTGGGACTTTATCGAACTGCCGACCTTAAACTCAATCAACTAAAAAAGGAATATCCGAGTTCACCTTATTTAACTATGCAGGTTCCCGAAGAATTGAAGTCGATAAAAGAAGAAGAAACGCCGGTTAACATTCCGCCGGTAATCACTGAAGAAAAAACAATATCGACACCGAGTATGAATCTGCCGAAACAGGAACAAACCTACACAATACAGAGCGGCGCTTTTTCGACTTTAATAAATGCGGAAAAACAAAAACATTTTTTTGAGGATTTGGGGTATCAAGTCGAAATTACGAACAAAGTCCGTTCGGGTAAAAGTTTGTATTTAGTTTGGGTCGGAAATTTTCGAACTGCCGAAGAAGCTGTAAAATCCGGTTATGAAATTAAGCTTAAGTATAATGTAGAAACTATAACGGTGCAAAAGTATTGAACGATTCAGATAAAATTAGAATTCCCAAACTACCCAAAAACGAGTTTCAACAACGCCACGGAATCATTGGTGATTCCATCGCGATCTCTGAAATTGTTGAGATAATTCAACAAGTTGCTGCCACCGATATAACAGTACTGATTACAGGTGAAAGTGGTGTGGGAAAAGAAGTTTTCGCTAAAGCAATCCACAAATCAAGTCAAAGAGCAAACAAGCCGATGATTACTGTGAATTGCGGAGCAATCCCTGAAGGAATTATAGAGAGCGAACTGTTTGGACATGAAAAAGGATCGTTTACAGGAGCTAATGAAGCGCGTAAAGGATATTTTGAAATTGCCGATAGTGGAACAATTTTTTTGGATGAAATCGGCGAGCTTCCACTTAACACTCAATCAAAGTTCTTACGTGTGCTTGAGAGCGGAGAATTTATGCGTGTCGGGTCAAACGTTACAAAGAAGGTTGATGTTCGCGTAATCGCTGCGACGAATAGAAATTTAGAGACTGAAGTTTTCAATAACAATTTCCGCAAAGACCTTTTCTTCCGGCTCAGGTCAATTAACATCCACATACCACCGCTGCGTGAACGGGTTGACGATATTCCGTTATTCGCAAAATACTTCACTAATAGCTTTGTTCAACGAAATAATATAAAACTCGAAGGTTTTTCGGACGACGCTTTAGAAATTCTCAAAAATTTCAAGTGGTATGGAAACGTTCGAGAATTAAAAAACACTATCGAAAGTCTTATTGTCATCCACCACGGCAAGTATATCGAAGCCGCTGATATCCATAAATTTGTTAAAGGTGTTGAGGTAGTAGGTTCGAGAGTTGCGACCGAGGAACGGAATTTACCCGTACATACTTATAAAACAAGCGAACAAGTCGAACGGGAACTGATCTACAGGGCGCTTCTCGAAATAAAGAATGATGTAACAGATATAAAATATTTTATAGATAATTACAAAGATGCCAAAGACTCCCTTGCGGTAACACATATTGGGTCAGAGAGTAATGCCGCCGAAGATGAAATTACATTAGACGAAATGGAAAAACAGTATATAATAAAAATTTTAAATAGATACCACGGAAACCGCAGACTCGCGGCAAAAAAATTGAATATAAGCGAACGAACTCTTTATAGAAAAATTAATCAATTCGGTTTAAATGACAAACACGACTAAATATATAACGATATTTTTTCTGCTTAGTTTAATAGGATGTTACTCCTTCACAGGGGGTTCAGTCCCCTCTCATCTGAAAACAATTTCAATACCTATTTTTGACGATAGAAGCGGTTTTGGTGAACCGGGCTTACGTGAAAATTTTACTAACCGAACTATCGAACGTTTTCGCAAAGATAACAGTTTGGAATTAACGGACGAACGTACGTCCGACTCAATATTAGAATGCACGATTATTACAGTACGAGATGAACCTTCTGTGGTCGAAGCCGGTGAAGCGGTTTCTAAACGAAAAATTACAATTACAATAAAAGCAGTTTTTCAAGATATGAAGATGAAGCGCGCTATTTTTGATAAACAACTTTCGAACTGGGGCGAATATGAACCAGGCGGTGGATATGAACAAAGACAATCAGCAATAAACAACGCAATCGAAAAATTAACTGAAGACATTCTATTAGAAACTGTATCTGGTTGGTAGACTACAAATTTTAACAGATGAAAAATAAAAACGACACGAAATTTAAAACTGTAATAGACAAGAATACTTTCTACTTCTACAACCCTGTATTGAAAATTTTTAGATAATAATTAAGAAAGGTGAACAAATCTAAACATGGCTGACTATGTAATGATCACATATTTTATATCACTTACAATCCTGTTCTTCTTTGGTTCGAGCGGATTCGTGATGATATATTATTATTTAAAACACAGAAACAAAGTCGAAGAAAAACTACCAGAACTAAAAGAATTTCCAATTGTTACAATTCAACTTCCATTATACAACGAGCAATATGTTGCCGAAAGAGTTATTGAGGCAACATGTAATATAGCTTATCTCCCTGAAAATCTTGAAATTCAGGTTTTAGACGATTCCACCGACGAAACTGTCCAGGTTGTCACAGCGATCGTAGAAAAATATAGAGCAAAAGGTTTCGATATTAAACACATCCACCGTACTAACAGACAGGGCTATAAAGCCTGAGCATTAAAAGAAGGGTTGACGACCGCCCGCGGAGAATATGTCGCGATATTTGATGCCGACTTTATTCCGAAGCCAGATTTCTTATTAGAAACTCTTCCTTACTTTTTGAACGACAAAAAAACTGGGATGGTGCAAACACGTTGGGAACATTTAAATAGCAACTATTCTTTATTAACACGAACACAAGCCATGGCACTTGACGGACACTTCGTTATTGAACAAAATATCAGAAATAAAGCCGGTTTTTTTATCAACTTCAACGGAACTGGTGGCATATGGAGGAAAGAATGTATCTTCGACGCAGGCAATTGGGAAGCAGATACACTTACCGAAGATTTGGATTTAAGTTATCGCGCTCAACTGAAGGGTTGGAAATTCAAATTTTTGAACAACGTAACTTCACCAGCTGAACTCCCTTCTGAGATCAATGCTTTGAAAACACAACAATTTCGGTGGACAAAAGGTGCAATCGAAACGGCACGCAAAATTCTTCCCTTCGTTTGGAAATCAAATCTCCCACTTGGGAAGAAGATTCATTCAACTTTTCATCTATCGAGCAATATCGTTTTTCCATTTATCTTGCTTGCGGGAATTTTAAACGTTCCATTGGTTTTTATTAAACATCAAGGCGGATATGAAAACGTTTTTACAATTATGGCAATATTTGTATTTGCGTTCGTCGGTTCGTTCCTTTTTTACCTCTATTCGCAAAAAGATATTTATCCTGATTGGCAGCGAAGGATATTTTTATTCCCGCTCTTTATGGCAGGTAGTATGGGGTTTGCGGTGAACAACACAAAAGCCGTTTTTGAAGGATTATTGAAGAAAAAATCAGAATTCGTCCGCACACCTAAATATAAAATAGTTGACAAAAATCAATCGTGGATAGGAAAACAATACACACCTGTTAAAGTTAAATTTACGGTTATCATAGAAGCAATGTTGGCTGTTTACTGCTTCTTCGGTGTGCTAAGCTCAATTTACTTTTTAGAAATTGCTGCACTTCCGTTTCAACTTTTATTTTCTATGGGTTACGGACTTGTTGCATTTTTATCATTAAAGCATGCTTGGTTAGGCAAAAAAATCCGGATGGCAGTTCAGAAAATTCCTGCTAACCCTACACAGGGAAAAAAATCGATTAAAGCGAATGAACATTTTTCAAATTGAAGAAAGAATTAAAGAAAAACCGACATCACCTTTATGCGTCCGGCTTGCAAGTATGTACCTAACTCGCGGACGTATCGAAGAAGCAATGAAGATATGCTTCGATTCTATCGAAAGATTTCCAAAATATGCGACAAATTATATTGTACTCGGTCGGTGTTATGCTGCATTACAAGTTTATGAACCGGCAATTTTATGCCTTGAAAAATCACTCTCATTAAATCAAGCGAGTATTCTACCACGCAACCTATTGAGTAATTGGCGACAATTATTATTAAGTAAATCCGAGGAAAGTGGTCACGGCTCTTTCGACAGACAACATGTCAGTGATTCCGCAAAATTTCTACTCGACCTATTCAATAAATTCGATACTATTCATACACCACCTGTTTTTCGGGAAGCACTCCTCGAAGAAGTGAAAACCGATATTCACCACACAACAAAGAGAATGATACAAGAAGTGCCCTCTCTTGAACCTGTTTCCCAAGGAATACTCGCTGAGGAAATAAAAGATGATATCAACCCAACAATAGAAATTGAATTACCTCCTATCGACCATACAACAGACAAAATAATCCAAGAGACGAATCCCCCGGAATCTATCCCGCTAGGAATACTCCCTGAAGAAATAAAAGATGATATCAACCCAACAGAAGAAATTGAATTACCTCCTATCGACCATACAACAGACCAGATAATCCAAGAGACGAACCCCCCGGAATCTATCCCGCTAGGAATACTTCCCGAAGAAATAAAAGATGACCCTCAACCAATTGAAGAAATGGAATCACATCTTATTTACAAACCACCTACGATCATCAGCTCAACTTTAGCGGAAATCTACATCGAACAAGGCGAATACGAAGAAGCAATTAATATCTATAAAACCTTAATAAAACGAAAACCAAATCAAAAAAGATTGTTTGAAGATAAAATCAAAATTTTAGAGAAAAATATAAAGGCGAAGCATGACAAATAAGTTAAAAAATCTTATTTGGTATATACCCGCGATTTTTATTTTCTTTCTTGAGCCTCTTATTCAGGCAATCGCTGGTATTCCAATCAATCCTTTTGAGAAAGAACATATAGCTGGTCGAACAGGAATTAGTTTAATCACTCTTGTATTAATTTATCTATATCGACGGAGTTCAGCAGCATTAAAAAATAAAGAGCAAGAGTTATTCGCCAGTGAATTCAGATATTCGATGTTGTTCGAACAAAATCCTGAACCAATATTAGTATATGACGTTGACACACTAAAATTTATTGAGGTGAATGAAACCGCAATCAAGAATTATGGATTTAGTAAGCCAGAATTTCTTCAAATGACGTTAATGGATCTCTGTCCACCAGAAGACAGAGAACAATGGTTGAAAGCCATTCGTGAGCATAGAAATATAGTTGTTGAACGTAGTAATTTTAAACATAGGAAAAAAGACGACTCATACATGGCGGTAGAAGTTGCAGCATATCCGATCACTCTCGAGGGGAAAAAAGCAAGAATTATTATTTCAAAAGATATTACTAAAAGATTGGCTGTTGAAAAAGCTATTACTGAAAATGAACTTAAATTTCGCACCCTCTTTGAGAATGCAAACGATTCAATTTTTTTGATAAAGGCGGACATCTTCGTAGATTGCAATCCTAAAACACTCAAAATGTTCGGTTGCCAGAAACAAGATATCATTGGGCAACCACCGTATAAATTTTCTCCGTTATGGCAGCCAGATGGGCGTGATTCGAAAGACAAAGCTCAAGAAAAAATCACAGCCGCATTAACAGGCCAATCTCAAATTTTTGAATGGCAACATATTAAATTAGACGGAACGCCATTCTATGCGGAAGTAAGTTTAAACCGCATCGAAGTAAGCGGTGAAATGATGCTGCAGGCAATTGTCCGCGACATTTCAGAGCGGAAAAAAGCAGAAGCCGACCTAAAAGAAAAAATTTCACACCTAACACTGATTACACAACAACTGCCGGCTATTCTGTGGACTGTCGATACCGATTTACGCTATACATCGGCAATGGGCTCAGGTTTGAAAACACTTGGAATAACCCAAGAAGATATGCTCGGTAAAACCCTTTTCGATTTTTTTCAAACAAACTTAATCGAACATGAGGCAATAAAGAGCCATCTGTTAGCGCTAACTGGAGAGCAAGTTGTTTTTAAAATTGAAAAATCCGAGCGAAACTACCAATGTATCGTCGAACCAATCAGAGAACTCGACACTATGATCAGCGGGGTTATGTGTGTAGCGTTGGACATTACCGAAACATTGCAAATTCAGAACGCATTAAGAAAAAAAGAGGAGAATTATAAATTACTTATAGAAAATGCAAACGACGCCATTTATCTCTTACTCGGTCATTCGTTTGAGTATATAAATCCTAAGTTCGAAGAGCTAACAGGATATACTAGCAGTGAGATTTGCAACGAAGAATTTAATTTCTTAACTCTAGTAGCACCTGAGAGTCGAGAATTTATTTTAAAACGCAAGGAAGCTCGCAGACGCGGTGAAATTCTCAACCCGAAGTACGAGTTTAAAATTTTGTGTAAAAACGGTGAGGTCAGAGATGTCGAAGTCAATACCGTATCGATTAAAAGTGAAGGAGACGAGATACGTATTCTTGGAATATTTCGCGACATCACAGAAAAGAAATTATATGAGGAACAGCAGCAAAAACTCAAGATGCAGTTGGAGATATTTTTTCAAACTTCAATGGATGGTTGCTTCTTCATGGTGGTACCCGAAGGGATGGAATTCGAATGGAATGATTCGATTGATAAAAATAAAGTATTAGATTTTGTATTCGAAAATATGAAAATATCGATGGGAAATAAAATATTTTTAGAACAATATGGAGCAAAAGACGAATCCGAATTGATTGGACTATCGACAAAAGATTTATATGCACATAACGTTGAATATGGTAAACGAGGTTTAAAAGAATTTTTAGATAAAGGACATTTGCGAACCATAACCGAGGAACGAAAACTAAATGGAGATAAAATCTGGATAGACGGTCAGTATGTTTTAATGCAAGATGAAAACGGTAAAATATTTGGATACTTTGGTGTACAAAAAGACATCACTGAAAATCTAAAAGAAGAAGAATATAAGCGTTCATTAGAAAAACAACTTGCGCAATCGCAAAAATTAGAAGCAATCGGCACACTCTCGGGAGGAATCGCTCACGACATAAATAATGTTTTAGGCATCATCGTGGGAGCCTCCGAAACGGCTAAAACAAAAAGCGACAGCAAAGAACTGCATAATTATTTGAACATGATTTTAGATGCGGCAAACAGAGGCAGTAGTGTCGTAAGGCAACTTTTGTTTTTTACTCGAGCGCAAGAAGTAGAACTGAAACCTCGCTCAATTAAAAATATAATCAAAAACATCAAAAATATTTTACGATACAGTCTTCCAAAATCTGTCCATTTGAAGGTCGATTTACAAGCAGAAGAAGATACAGTAAACACCGACGAAAACTTACTCGAACAAACTTTACTCAATCTCTGTATAAATTCTCATGAAGCGATCACCGGCCAAGGAACGATTACGATCTCAACTAGAGATATTAGTAATCAGCAGATGGTTCAAAATTTTGATACAAACCAGAAAACCGATTTTATCGCCGTGTCTATTACCGATACCGGAATTGGAATGGATGAAAATGTAAAATCGAAAATATTCGATCCGTTTTTTACAACAAAAGAAAAAGGCAAGGGAACCGGCTTGGGTTTATCATTAGTACACCGTGTCATAAAACAACATCACGGTTATATAAGTGTCGAGAGCGAGGTGGGTAAAGGTTCTGTATTCACCATCTACTTGCCCAAATCAACACAAAATATTATATCCGAACCTGCTCCTCAACCTATTCACAAACAACATGTTGATTGTACTATTTTGGTGATCGACGATGAAGAAATGCTGATCACACTTCTTACAGATTTACTTTTACAGTCAGGTTATAAAGTGCTAACTGCTAATAACGGTATTGAAGGTATAGAAGTATTTAAAAAAAACCAAGGTGAAATTGACCTCATCATTAGCGATATCGGTATGCCGAAGATGGGCGGTGAAGAGACTTTTATAAAAATTAAAGAGATTAAACAGGATATCAAATTTATTTTCGCTTCCGGCTTTTTAGAAATCGATAAAAAAGAAGAATTGAAGAAACGGGGAGCGTCAGGATTCATACAAAAACCATATCAAGCACACGAAATCCTTGAAATGATAAGCAATCTAATAAGTAAATAAAATGTGTGGAAGGTTTTCACTTAAAAGTACAATGCAAGCGATTGAAGCTGAGTTTTCAATCGATAGATCCGATATCGTTATAGAGCCGAGGTACAATATAGCACCGACACAGAATGTTGCAGTTATTTTTAACAATGGACAAAACTATCAAACTTTTTTTAAATGGGGATTAATTCCGTCGTGGACGAAAGATCCGACTATAGGGAACAGAATGATTAACGCTCGTGCTGAAACGATTTCCGAAAAACCGAGCTTCAAAACAGCCCTGAAAAAGAGACGATGTTTAATCTTAGCCGATGGATTTTATGAATGGAAAAGAATTAAAGATGCTAAAATTCCCACATACATATTTTTAAATAATCAGAAACCGTTCGCTTTTGCCGGCTTGTGGGATAATTGGAAATCTCCTGAAGGAAAAATTATTTATACATGCGCTATTATCACAACGATACCTAACGAATTAATAGCTTCAATCCATAACCGCATGCCTGTAATTTTACAAAAGCAATTTATCGATCTTTGGCTTGACCCATCTTATCAAAACGAGACCGAGCTGTCCAATATTTTGAAGCCATATCCACACGAAGAAATGGCTGCTTATGAAGTTTCAAAACTTGTAAATTCCCCCCAAAACGATACTCCTGCTTGCATCGATCGGGTGTGAGTTTTTGTAAACCCCAAAAAATATATGGTCCTTATAATAGTCCCTAATATGTTGGTTAAGATGATGAAAGATTGCAAGAATATTCTCAAGATTTGCTTCGCTATAGAGGAAACTGGATACGTCAGGGCTGTGTAATTTTACTACGGATTGAGCTAGTCTCTTTATGAACAGTGTTATTTTCAGCGATGTTTAGACAAGTATCGCCCAATGAACCAAATTAAAAAAGAAACAAACAAACCGGTGAACATCGGCTCGATACCCAATAGATATCTTTTCATACCGAACCCATACAGCAAATAACTTGATAGCATCCACACTAATGAAGTTAGCCAGCCGAACACCATAGATCCGAAAGCATAAACCGGTTTTATTCTTAATTTTTCGAAATAACTCGTCATCAAAGGAACGAATAAGCCGGGTATCACAAGTGAACCGATAGTCCACCACATTTTAATTACACTCGGAATAGCATAAGCTATCAAAACAGAAAAAATAAAAGATACTACGAGCCCAATCTTAGTATAAAATGTAACAGATTCATTATTCGATATTCGAGTTTGGTTTTTCAACCTCCAAAAAATATCTCTTCCAAGAGTCTGAGCAGATACAAGCCCAAGTGTATTCAAGGTTGACATCATAGTTGCAAGCATTCCGACAAAGAATAATCCTTTGGCGACTGGAGGTAATATGAGATTTGCGAACTGCGGATACGCCATAATTGGTTGTGTGAGATCAGGTAAGGCAGCGCGAGCATAGAGACCTGTTACTGAAGTCATCACATCAAAAATGAACCAAAATATTATCGAAATAAAAATTCCGCGTTGAGCAGTTTTGCCATCCTTTGCCGCATAGCAGCGTTGATGAAAAGCCGGATCAACTAAAGTCCATAGCGCTATAAAAAACCACACAACGATATACTGTGGATTGTGGCCACCGTGCCAAGCAAGATGAAGCGGTGGTAATTTAATCCTGAGAAATTCGATACCACCGAAATTGTAGAAAGCGAATGGTAGAATAACTGCAAATCCAACAAACATCAAAATGAATTCAAATACATCTGTATATATATCTGAACGAAATCCTCCGAAATATAGATACGATAAAGCTACAACTGCCGTTACAACCACACTCATAAAGAATCCCCACCCGAACATCATCTGAAATATTACACTAAGCATTAATATATACGGTGCCGGAGTCATCAATATGAAAGTCAAAAACGAACCGAGTATCGCCGTCTTTTTATCGTAAGCTCGATGCAGTTTATCAGGAATAGATATCAAGTTTGTCTCTCGGATTTTCTTTGCAAGTATTCCCGCAAAAATTGCTGCAAATAAATAATACGGTACACCCTGTAAGAACCAATTCGATATACCATAACGAAACGAAAACTCTCCAACACCCAAAATACCGCCATACCAAGTCGAAACCAGAGTCATCACGAACAAGGGAAGTGTCAGAGATCTGCCTGCAAGCAAGAAATCAACTTCATCCTTAGTAGTTTTACGGGCAGATTTAAAACCAATAAAAACTACAATTGCGAAATAGGCAAATATTATTACGATATCGAGGGGATGAAAACTGATCATATATTAATTTATCGCCATTTATTCTTATAGCTATCTGCTTCATAAAATCTGTAAAGGAGGAGCGTTCCACTTTCGACACGTATGGAAACCTGCGATGATATTGCTTCGTTGCTAATTCCACCTCGAACACCAAGCTCGAGAATTTCATTATCTAATTCATACTTCAAATTTTTAGTTGTAACACCGGTACATCTTTCCAGCGGAATTAGAGAAAGTTTTTCGGCCACAACCATTTCTATTTGAATTTCTTTCTGAATCATTGTAAGTGCACCCACTGAGTCGAGCATTCTGATTTGGACTTGTTTCCCAAATTTCTTAAAACAACCAAGGTTTTCTGCTGTATGGTCAATCCTATAACCGAAAGACCCAACTATATCAACAGAAGTTATATTTTTATAAATACAAAACGAGATAGCTTTTTCTAAATCAGTCGAATTCTGTTCTGTGATCACTATGTGCTTAACATCTTTAAAATATTCTTTTGTGGATATGCTAATAGAATCGAAATCGCCGATGATTACTTCTGGTTTAATACCAAAAGAACGTGCATAATTTGCACCTCCATCAGCACAGACAATAATGTCAGCATAATTTACTAATACATTAACAATTTCAAGAGATGGTAATAAACCATTAGCTATTATAAGTGCGTGCATATTAGAATACCATTCGTAATTGAAAGTATAAATTCCGTCCAGCCGCAGGAATCCAATACGGAGTGCCATCTTCTACATAACCACTAGATTCATACAGTCGATCCAACAAATTATTTCCTATTAAACTAAACTCAACATCGGTGTTTCCGATCATTTTCTCATATTTGTAGGATAAATTTCCATTAATGATAGTATATGGTGAAATAGATCGATCGTTGCTTTCTGTGTTATCGAGATAAATCCTGCCTACACTTTGTAAATGCAAAGAAGCCAAAATACCTCTAATAATGAACGATATTCTTATGTTAGATATATATTTTGGAAAACCTCCTAAACGTTTGTTATCGTATACTACAGGAATTACAGTAGGAGGAGTTGTTCCCCAATTTACGATATACTCTGTGTGTTGGACGAATCTATCGTCATTGATTGAAAAGTTACCATCAAATCTTAAATAATCTAACAATCTCAAACTTGCCGTTAATTCAGTGCCTCTATGTACAGTTTTCTCAGCATTCCCGGATATCGGAACTCCATTGTCATCAATCTGCCCCGTCGGAATTATTTCATTTCGGAAATCCATCCAATATAAATTTAATTTTATGATAAAATTTTCTGTCTTATATCCACCACCAATTTCAGAATTCAACAAACGTTCCGGCTTTATTTCTTTTCCAATATAAGTATACACATCTCCATTTTTAATAAAATTCTTTGGCAAGTTTTCCGGACCTATCCAATAATCCTGTGGGTTATAAATATCTTTGAAGGCAGGTTCACGTTTCGCCATCGATACATTTACAAATGCGTTTATATTTTCTGTGAAGTTGTAATTTGCTCCTGCCCTTGGTGTTATAAAAGAGTATTTTCTATCAAGATCGACTTTGTATCTTTTTTCGTTGATAAGTTTTATGTTGTGGTAACGAACTTGTAAATCGCCCATCAACGATAATTCAGGAGTCAATTTGTACAATTTGTGGATATAAGCTGTGACCGAAGTTTTCGGTACAACATAATCGTAGTATCTCCAGTCGGGTTTTATATTTGATGGTAAAAGATTCGCCCAAATGACTTCTCCGTAATGATGTCCTTTATGGTATCGGTATTCTCCGCCAGCCACAATCTCACCATTCGCGTGCTTCCAGCTCATTCGCGGCTGCCATCCAAAGTCGATATCATTTACAGAGCGTTTTCTAACCATATCTAAAAATCTAACTTGAAATGAATCACGCACAGCATCATTATCAACATTTCGATAATAACCTGCGGGTACAATGGTAGAATCTTTTATAATAAAACGGGGTATGTTGTATTCTCGGACATCACGCTTTGAGCGAAATTGAGTATAATCACCCTTACCCAAAAAAGTGAATAGTGTATTTTCTAATCTCACATCATTTGATACTTGCCAGTCATTAATCAGTTGGAAGTGTGGCTGATAAAAGTTATCTATTTCGTTCGGGTACTGGAAAGGATTAATTCGTCTGTCTTCTTTCAAATTGCCACTAATTTTTCCATCTAAATAATCACGCGTGACTCCCCGGTAAGATAGATAACTTTGTTCGGGTCCACCAAAAATATTTATCTTCGTCACCATATTTTCATCGAATCTGGACATTCCGAAGAAATAAGACCAGAGTTTTGACCAAGATGGTTTGCGGTATCCATCGGTTTCGATTCTTGAGAAGCGCCCATAAATGTTGTATGTGTTATTAACCATTCCGGAGTTTGCAGAGAGTGAGAATTTTTTAGTATTAAACGACCCGTATCCAGTGTTCAATTCCACTTGCGGTAAAAAATAAGTTCCGGTTGTAATCAAATTTACTGAACCGCCAAAAGCGGACGCTCCGTAGAGCGAATTACCGACCCCACGCTGAACCTGTATATCTTCGGTACTCGACACAAAATCGGGTAAGTCAACCCAGAACACCTCATGCGACTCGGCATCATTTAATGGGATACCGTTTATCATAACTCCGATTCTGCGTTGGTCGAATCCACGAATCTTCATGTACGAATATCCAATACTGTTTCCATTATCGGAGTATGAGTAAACATTCGGTAGTTCATTCAACAGCATGGGAATATCCTGTGCCCAATATTTTGCATCGATATCATCTCGAGTCAAATTTGTAAAAGCTACGGGAGTTTCCCGCTCTTTTGCTCTTGTGGCAGTTATGATTACTTCTTGCCCATTCAGTACTGTTGGCGTTAAAACAAAATTCAGACGGATTGTTTCATCTGACCTCACTTGAATTTTCTTTTTCTGAACATTAAAACCAACAAAACTCGCACTGAGAGTGTATTCGCCTACAATCAAATTATTTATCACAAACTGTCCATCTTGCGTACTGCTTGTTCCTATTTGAGTTCCTTCTATTAAAACAGTTGCACCAGCTAAGGTTTCATTATTTTCTTTATTTAAAACTACACCTTTAATACTTCCATATTGCTGCGCTAGAGTCGTGTTAATACATATCGTTAAAAGTATGATTATTTTTTTCATTTTAGATTACCTTTATTGTTGAACATAAAAACAAAATCGCCGTTTCCCTGACCCTTAACAGTGTATGAGGAATCAGAAAAACGGCGATTATATAATCGTTAATATTCCCTACGCTGGCATTATCCAGATCAGGTTATGAGGGTATCATCTCAGCCACATCCGCAAATAAAGATTGGGATGGACACCCCTGAAAATTCTTTAACAAAGAACTACAAATACTTTTGTTTAAATTTATAATTTAATATCATAAAATGCAAATTTGTTTTTTAATAACATTTTTGCTATTTTAACGCCAGTTAATTAAGCAATTATTGAATATATAGGAGATTTGATGGCACAACATGCATCTGCTGAGAAAGCAGCCCGGCAAGCAAAAAAACGAAATTTACGCAATCGTAGCGCGCTCGCAAAGATGAAAACCGCTATAAAAAAAGTCCGTAACGAAAAGGAAAAGGCAAAGGCAACAATAGCTTTAACTAAAGTCATAAAACTGCTTGACCAATTCGCAGCAAAAGGAATTATACACAGGAATAAAGCCGCAAATCAAAAGTCTGCTTTAATGAAGCTTGTGAATAAACTTCAATAAAATTTTTGATGCAAACTTGAATTCAAGCCTCCATATTAACTTATGGGGGCTTTTTTTTATTACACCATCCCGCTTTTTTTTCTGATAAACCACTCTAAGCTAAACAATATAATTAATATGATTGCAATATACTCCCAATTCCACAACTCGTATTCTTTCACGTTTACAATTTCTTGAGAAGTAAATTTATTTGAAGCTATAGAATTTATTAATGAGCTGTTTTCAGCAATGTCAGCGTAACTACCACCTGTTTTATATGCTATCTGCTCGAGGATTTGCTTGTTCATTCGAGTATCGAAAAATTCAATGTTGATTTTACCAACCGAAAATTTTCCCTTGTCTTCTCCGATAGTTCTTCCGTCCTTAACTGCGCTTGCAGAATAATAGTAATCAGCTTCCGGAATCGAGCCGATACTTCCTTCATATCGTCCACTTCCAATACCGTTCAACAGTATTTCATATTTTTCCTGATCTGAAGATATATTTACTTTTACATCTGCGCCGTTAACTTGGCGATATTGTTCATCGTACACCTGTCCTGTAAATTCTACTGCGTCGGCGGTTGTGAATGTTTCTTTTATCGGTATCACCTTCAGATTTTTCTCGTCTTCTTTAGTCGTAAGCCAACGAACAGAATTCGTTAAAAATAAATGGAGAAGTTTCTCAGCCTGAACATTACCTGCAGAAAGCAACCTCCATCGCCAAATTCCATAAGCGGTTAGCGCCAAAGTTTTTTGACGATTGATATTTCTGATAGTAATAAGAGGTTCGTTAATTTGTATAGTTTCTAATCTAATGCTTGCAAGCATTTCTGATTCAGGTTTTGTCCGGTATGATGTCGCTGTTTTGTATATTGGGGGAAGTTGTTGCCATACTTCTACTGGAGTTCCACCATCTAAATTTATTAGCGGATGCGTTTTCATTTTATCGTGTATCTGAGGAAACACAAACATTTCTCTGCCACTCACTGAAGACCACGAAAACGGTAAGAATGAATCAATTATATTCAATTTATTGTAATCGATGTTGTTAGCGGCTATAAAAAGTATCGGTATTCTTTGTGAATTGACCACGTCTTTAAGAAGCTCCAAAGTTTCATAACTCGATGCTTGATTAGGATAACCTATCAACACAATACAATCTGAACTATCGAGTAAACTTCGGGTTAGTTTTCTTTCGTAAAACGCATTTGCATTTTTCTGGATAAGCGTTGTCGTGTGGAAGAATTGGTCTTCTAATAATGTTTGACGAACTGCTGCAACATCTGCCGAAGGTGCTCCAGCAATTATCAAAGCTTGCAACTTACTTTTAAGTACTTTTACAAAAACCGATTGGAAATTATTTTTCTCAGTTAGTTCGTCCTTAATTTTCGACACTATTACAGTCAGCTTTTTCGTTCCTTCTTCCTTCGGTTCATAAAACATACGCAGACGACTTTCTCTTGAACCTTCTGTTAGCGTTACTATTTTCTTATCAATGATATGTGTCCCTTCACTTAATTGTACCTCAACATTCTCATTGCTGCCCGCAAACCATCGTATAGTGACATCCACAGGTACACGAGAATCGACATAAGCGATGTTATTTGTTTGAATTTGTGATATCATGACATCTTTCCGTTCAACAGGGTCACCTACACCGATAGTATAAACGGGGATACCTAAATTCTCAGCGGCGTAAACCGGGTTTTTCCCAACATTATAATTACCGTCGGAAATCATTACTACTGCTTGATGGTTTTGGATGCGTATCTTGTCTTTCAATTGATTCAATGCCGAAGAAATGTCTGTTATTTCTCCTGAAAATTTCAGAGAATCGGAAGAAAAGTTTTCAAAGCTCGTTAAGGAAGTAGAAAATGAATAATATTTTACACCTATTCCCGTTAAGGTTTTTTCTAAAGATTTTGCAGCAACAAACTTTTTCAAGTTTTCAACGTCAGAGCCAGCTCCATCGCGAATACTCATACTGCGGGAATCATCGATTAAAACAGCGACAGAAGGATTTTTTGTTTCAGTACGTATCAGACTTAATATCGGTTCGAAGATTATTAATATTAAGATCATTAATACGGATGATCTAATGACTGAGAGAAAAAATTTTTGGGTATGTGTAATCTGTGGGACAGTGTATCTATAAAAAAAAAGAGCTAATAGCAAAGAGAATAAAGCAAAGAGCAGAAACAGCCAAACACTGCCGCTAAGAGATATTGAGATAAAAGATAGAATCATAAATTCTAACGCAAAAGGAGCATTTTTTTATCGGCAAGGAATTCTTTGATACGGACACGGTAAAAATATACTCCACTAGGAGAATCATAACCATTATCATTTTTACCGTCCCAAAAAAAATAATTTTGACCGACAACTATTTTTATATCAAAAGAACCAATTCGTTGACCCAATATATTGTATATCTCTAAGAGACCTTCCACTTTATGTGGAGATTCAAATTTAATTGTTGTACCGACATTAAAAGGATTTGGATAATTCTGAGAAAGTAAGTATTTCGTAGGTACTGTATGTAGAATTTGTGAATCAAGCATAACTCGCGAAGAACCAATAACGTGAGTGTAAATTTTGGAAGTATCTTCCGGTAAACGGAATGAACTATAATTTGAATCTATCCCCACTATATAGAAATAGATTAATGAGCCAATGTCCAGTAAATGTAAATTCGCTCTATACCTACCAATCGTTCTTGTGGGGTATCCATCGAACTTCAATAAAGGTAAGGTATCAAAGGATGTTGTGCTAACTGTATAAATGATTTTTAATGAGTTAGTTAAGATACCCGTTGGATTATTGACAAATGTTTCAATGCTTGTAATATTTCCGCTTCGATGTGCAGACGGGTATGAAAGTGCCTTTAATGCGTTAGCTCTTCCCCATCCAACGAAATTATTTGGATGATTCGGGAAGCGGGAAACCTCTACCCTATCGGCAGTATTACGGATTGCATCGTGAACTTGTATGGGAGTCAACTCTGGTCGAGCCGATAGCAAAAGAGCTGCAATACCAGCAGTAATCGGAGTTGATGCGGATGTTCCTTGAGTATATGAATACGATGCGGGACCCGGTATCACAGCGCTATAAATATTAACACCAGGTGCTACAACGTCAGGTTTAATTCTTCCGTCATTTGTTGGACCAGTAGAGCTAAAATTAGCTAGTGAACCTGAAATCGTTATTGCCCCGACCGACAGGATACTATCGGCATCTGCAGGACATAATAAAGTTCCTCGCACTCCATTCCCATTATTTTCATTACCTATCGCTGTAACTATAACAACACCAAGTCTGGCAGCACGTGCTGCAGCTTTCGTTGTTACTGCTGTTTTACCATTAAAGTCGCCGTTTTCCCAACGATAACCTTGACCATTATCGAATATATTATATCCGAGCGAGCTGCTCACTACATCAACTCCGCAGCTTTCCATCCATTCTATCCCTGCAGCCCACCAATCCTCTTCTATTTGTGTTTCTGTAGGAACGTATTCAGTTTTCGCAAGTATAAAATTGGATTTAAAAGCTGGCCCAATAATTTTCCCAGGGAGATAAGCACCGAGAATAGACATTGTGAGCGTACCGTGAGAGTCTTGTCCCTGAGGGTCGCCCGTTTGATTTGCAGTTGTATCATCATTGTTTATAAAATCACGTTCGGCTATTACATTCAAATTTTGGAGCGATTCATGCGCCCGCCATCTGAAACCTGTATCTAACATACCGACTAAGACACCTTCTCCCGCAATTCCGAGGTCGTGGACTTCCGGTATTTTAACAACAGCATATTGCTGTTGAGATGGTCCGTAATCGTATGAAGTAATTGATTGGAGCTTTTGCAATTCATTTATATTACTTGTTGGTAAATCTTTTCTGATAAATTTTTCAACAGGCTTTATAAAATCAACAAAGTGAAGCGAGCTTATCTGAATTACCAAGTCCTCCGTTAAAGAAAAACTTGCTGCATTCATCCAACGTACTTGTTGATGAAGCACACCGCCAGCATTTTGAATTGCAGAAATATAAGATGGATCGAGTGGTAAATCCTGTGTATCAACGAGTTGGTCAAGGGGGAGAACTTTTGCTCTACGCTCGATAGCTTTGGGAGTTAATTGAGCCATTGCTTTGTTGTAGATATCAGAACCTTTTAACAATCCCCCCGATTGTGGAGTGGGAAATCCTTTGTCCTTAAAATAAACCCAATACTTTTTTGATTCCTGCCCTTTTACAAAAAGAGAATTGAGAAGGAAGAGTAAAACTAATAACTTAATATAATTTGTGATTCTCATAATATTATATTTTCAAATGAACTTAACTCCTATCATAGCTTGGCCAAACACTACAGGGCTGACCCAAAATATGTTTCGACTTCATTCCGTCCATCGACAAGTCCAGGTTTTCGTTAACCTCAACTTGACGATAATAGTTAAATTTTCGTTACCTTGATCGACTCCGCTTTAGCGGAAGAGTCGAAGGTTGCCCGCCTAATAGTTTCTAATATGGCCGACTGGCGTGTTCTTTTTACGTTTTGGACAGCTCCGGTTCGTAGATGAATAATATCCATGACTAAAACATCTATGATTAGACAGATGCTAATAACTTTTCAACTATCTGAATGGTATTAACACCATCAGTTTCTGCATTAAAATTCGTAACGACTCGGTGTCTCAATACAGGTCCTGCCATCGTGCGCACGTCCTCAATCTCGGGTGAATGTCTTCCTTCGAGTATTGCTTTCGTTTTTGCACCTAGTATTAAATATTGTGATGCACGTGGACCGGCGCCCCAGCTTAACCAACTTTTAATAAAATCAGGAGTTTTATTACCGTTAGGACGTGTTCGCGCTACTAAATCAACGGCATACTCGATGACATTGTCGGCAACCGGTACTTTGCGAACCAAGTCCTGATAGAATATTATTTCTTCTTTACTTAAAACATGTTCTAATTTTGCAGTGTATAAACTTGTTGTTGATTTAACAATTTCTATTTCTTCGACGCGTGAAGGATACTCTAGCCACAAGTTGAACATAAACCTGTCCAATTGTGCTTCGGGTAATGGATAAGTTCCTTCCTGTTCGATTGGGTTTTGAGTTGCCAGTACGAAAAACGGCTCATCTAAAAGATACTTCTGTCCTGCTGCCGTGACGTGATGTTCTTGCATCGCTTCTAATAATGCTGCTTGTGTTTTCGGAGGTGTACGGTTAATTTCATCAGCTAAGACGATGTTAGCAAAAACAGGACCTTTAACAAATTTGAATAATTTTGTCCCCGTTGATACATTCTCTTCTAAAATTTCTGTTCCAGTAATGTCGCTTGGCATCAAATCAGGTGTAAACTGAACCCGATTGAATTTCAGATTTATTACTTCAGCTAAAGTTTTTATCAGAAGTGTTTTTGCGAGTCCAGGTACACCAACAAGTAAGCAATGGCCGCGAGCTAGAAGAGAAATCATAAGTTGTTCAATAATCTGATCCTGTCCTATAATTACTTTTGCTATTTCGTTCCGAACTGATCTATAACTTTTCTGTAGAGCTTGAACTGCCTCCACATCATTCATTTTTTTCAATTCCATAATATCTGCCAATAGATTTCTTTTCGTAGTGTCTCTAACCATTTCTGGTATTCGTGGTTCCTTTTAAAATTCGTAGCAAATGTTTCAAGTTTTTTCATATCCATATCTAACGAATAATTGTGTTCGGGAATCCGTTTTTTAAGATAAACCAACTGATAACCGTAAGTCGTTCCCGTTTGAACCCTTGACGGTTGGCTAATTTCACCTTCCTTTAATTCCATAATAGTGCCTGAAAAATCCTTATCCAGTTGTTCAATGGAAAGTCGTCCCAAATATCCACCGATTGATGCAGTTTCAGTATCATCTGAATAACGTTTTGCAAAATCTGAAAAACTACCACCAGATCTGATACTGTCAGCAATGCTTTTCAATAGCTGGATTGTGACTAAGTCTGATATAGTATCAGCTTCCACTTTAAATAAAATATGACGCGCATTAATCATCTCTCCTCGCCGTTCGATGAGTTGAATAATATGGATACCAAAAGGTGATTCAACTAAAGTAGAAAGTTTTCCTTCGTCTAGTGCAAATGCGGCTTCTTCAAATTCTTTAACAAACTGTCCGCGCCTTGTAAAACCTAAATCCCCGCCAGCTTTCGCAGAACCCGGGTCTTGCGAATATCTTCTTGCAAAATCTGCAAAATCTCCCCCCATTCGCAAGCTATCCAATATTTTTTGTGCACTTACTTTTACTGCCGAAATAACATCTGAACTTTTTGCTGGTATTTTTAATATGTGGTAAAGCTCAACTTCCTCCGGAACAGGTGGAAGACTATCTGCATATTCAGCAAAAAATTCCTCAACTTCTCTGCGTGTAACAGTTATGCTGCTAAATTTAAATTGCTGCATTTTCTGCGAAAGAATTTGCTTACGCATCTCATCCCGGAACTCACGCTTTATCTTAGTAATCGGCATACCGTATAGTTCTTCCAGCCGTCTTTCGGATCCGAATTGTCGAATCCGCTGTTGTAAAATTGCATCGAGCTGTTGCGTAACTTCGTCTTCTGTTACAAAAATATTAGTATCTTCTATCGCTCTTGCAAGAATTAACTTTTCATTAATCATCACATCCAATACTTGTTGTCTCAGACCGGGTGTGTTCGGGTCAACTCTGTTGTTAAAGACGAAAAAATCCACCTGCTGATTAAACTCGGATTCGACAATTATTTCTTTATCGACGACAGCTACAATTCTGTCTAATATGTTTCGTTGAGAAAAAATATTTTGAGTGATAACAAAAACAGTTCCGAAAATCAGTAATAATTTTATTTTTTTATTTATCATTTTTGTTATAAAGAGTCTATATTAATTTGGATTAAGTATTTTTTTTGGAGTTCATTAATTTTATTTGAGTATTTCATCTTCCTTTTTTCTATAGTAAATCGGGTTTTTACTTCATCTTTTACCAACTCGAAATCGGCTGATGTACCTTTTTCAAATTTTTCTAACACTTGCACGAGATAAAACAAATCTCCGATTTTGACTGGAAATGAAACATCATCTTGGGGAAGATTTTGAACAACCTTCCATAACTCGGTTGGATACAGAGTTAATTGTGTAAACAAATGAGCTGAAACATTCATCTGTAGATTTTGTACATCATCTTCACGTGTCTGTAATTTTTCCAACGCATTAACCCAACTCTTTTCCTTGAAGACATACGACCGAAAAATGTTTGCCGATTGCTTGTCTTTGAATACCGCTAGATTTAATCGTACTGCATCCTCTCGTAGAGTAAACTCTTTTAGATGTAACTCATAGTATGATAATAGTTCTGAATTGCTAATTTCTGTAGAATCATCATAGATATTTTTATCAATAAACGATTGGATTGCCAACTGCTTTTTAACTTCGTTTAATTGTTGCCTGATTTCTTCGGATTCCGGAATTCCTTTTTTTATTGCTTCTTGGTAAAGTATTTCAGATTCAATCCATATGTTGATAAAACTTTTTAACCTGATATCGGTTGTATCGAGGTTCCCTTCTATATATTTTTTGGCTTCTTCAACTGTAAGGTACGAATCGCCGACTCGCGCAATGAACGGTTGCTCGGTTTCAATTTTCTTGCAAGAATTAAAAATGAGCAGAAATATTAATATTACGATAAAATTTTTAAGCATCAAAATATACTTTTATTGAGTAAAAGCTTTTTGTAAAACTTCTGGAAATTGTTTTACAGGATATTTACTTTTCACCTTTTCGAGCCACTCTTTTTCCAAACGTTTTTGTTCGTATTCTTGAAAAGTGGATGAAACTTCGGTACCCACTTCTTCATAACTCTTTTGTCGTGCTGGTTCTTTTGCGATCACTTTTATTATACTATAATCGCCTTTCTCATTTAGGATTGGTGCAGATATCGACCCGATATCCATTGTCCAAGCTATCTTTGCCAACTCATTATTACCCACATCGCTAAAACCATTTGCATCTTTGTCCGTCTGAAGATCAGTATCTTCATTATAAATTTGGGCTAATTCTGCAAAGTCAGTGCCTGATTGAAGCTCCTTGTTGATTTCTTGTGCTAAGCTATCTGATGTTAGAGATATTTCACTGAAATTGACTCTATCAGGAAATTGGAACTTCTCCAAATTGTTATCATAGAAAACACGCAGCGTAGAGTCGTTGACATTTAATTTATCCCAAATTTCGACCTGTTCGGCTTTATATAACACAACACCATCCTGATATTCTTGCATCAAATTTTTAAATTCAGGATACTTCGCGTCCAAATTTTTAGATTTTTCATCCAGTAAATAAATCTCGCCAATGCGAGTTAGAGGTTTCCTAAGTTCTAATTTTTCAAGCGGGATTCCTCTGAAATCCTGCCTTTTATTAATTAAGTCTATTACTTTTGCGACTTGAACATCATGACCACTCATTTTAATAATCGCCTTCTCATTGACTTCGGGAGATACTCCACTGTACCAGCCCGAATCGTTTGTCGTTTTAGTCGAATCGAGACAAGATAATAATTCTTCGAAAACCGCTTCGTCGATTGAATAATTATACTGTTGTTTTAATTTTGAAATATATTCATTATAAGATTCGTTATATCTCTGTGATTGGAAGTTACGTTGTAAATCAGGTTTCAGTTCGTCATAAGATTGGAGTGGTTTAATATCTTCACATTTTATCAGATGAAACCCATAAGGAGTTCTGATGATATCCGATATTTGATTTGGCTTCAATTTAAAGGCTTCTTCATCGAATGGTTGCACCCAACGGCGTCTTGTAAAGTAACCTAAGTCGCCACCCGCCTCTTTGCTCCCAGGATCTTCAGAATATCTCTCAGCGAGTGATGAGAAGTCGCTGCCATTTTTTAGACTGTCTTGAATGGCTAAAATTTTTGTGTATGCAACTGCCGAATCAGCCGAATCCGGTGTAGGGGTAGTAAATCGTATCATGACATGTCGCACTCGAATACTTCCTTGAGCGCGCTTTCGATCAGTAACTTTAATTATATGGTAACCAAACATTGTCCTTATCGGTTTTTGCGATACCTCTCCCAATTTCATATTAAAAACAGCGTCCTCAAATTGTGGTACAATCTGTCCGCTCGAAAAATAATAAATATCACCATGATTTTGTTGGACTGACGGATCTTCAGAAGTTTCAACTGCTACTTTTCCAAAATCTTCACCTTTGTTGATACGGTCAATAACTTCTAATGCTTTATTATAGGCAACTAATGTATCGGACGGAGAAGAAGCTTCTTCAAGCCGGATTAGGATGTGGCTGGCACGAATTTCTTCCATCTGCCTCTCGTAAAGTTTTCTAAGTCCAGGTCCCACTATTTCTTTTTCAATTAAATAAGTAGACGCTAGACTTGACCGATACTCTTCTAACTCATCAATAATTTCACGATCTGCCAATAAGTTCTTATCGTGAGCATCTTTGAGTTTTAATTTATACTTTAACAGTAAATTTAAAAATTCTTCTCTCTCTTCCTGTGTTGATTTTTTAGCTTTTTCGTAATCACCTGTATTTTTAAGAAAAAACTTCTCATATTCACCAAGTTTTATTGGTGTATCACCAATTGTCGCAACAACTAACTCACTAGTTTTAGGACTACAACCTATTAAAATCGTAAATGCAACTATAAAAAGTAAAAGATTCTTAATTTGAAACATTAGACTAATCCTTTCTTATGATTATTGATATCTTAGATTTTGTGAAAAAGTAGTATATTATACCGAATTTTTAAGAAAAATCCAATAAAGAAACTATCATTTAAATTTGTTATCTTAATATCAAATTTAATTAAATGGTGAAAAATGCGACCCAAATCTTATAACCGAATAAATAGTAATCATATCAAAATTTTAAGTCAAATTACCAAACCTGAAAATATATTTCTTGATCCGGATACTTTATCGATATATGGGAAAGATGAAACTGAAAATTATAGCTTCCCACCGGAGGTTGTTGTTAAACCTGAAAGCTCAGAAGAGGTGTCAAATATTTTGAAATTTGCTTCAGAAAATTATATCCCCGTTACACCACGCGGCGGTGGCACTGGACTATCAGGTGGCGCTTTACCAGTTTACGGTGGCATTTGTTTATCGATGGAAAAATTAAATAAGATAATTGAAATCGATGAAAAGAATTTTCTAGCAGTTCTTGAGCCCGGCCTTATCACACAGACATTTCAAGAAGAATTGGAAAAACGAAACCTGTTTTATCCTCCCGACCCAGCTTCTAGGGGAAGCTGTCAACTTGGTGGTAACCTTGCTGAATGCGCTGGCGGTCCGAGAGCCGTAAAATATGGAGTAACAAAAGATTATGTTTTAGGAATTGAAGCAGTTCTACCTTCCGGTAAAATAATCAATACGGGAGGACGAGTGTTGAAGAATGTTACAGGCTACAATTTAACACAGCTAATCATCGGAAGTGAAGGAACTCTTGCAGTTATTACAAAAATTATAGTTCGTATAATTTCTTTTTCTAAATTACGTAAAGTTATTCTTGTTGCATTTAATTCTTTAGAGGATGCTGTAAAGGCAGTCGCGGATATTTTTCAGAATGGTGTAACACCATCGGCATTGGAATTTATTGAGAGATCCGCAATCGAAGCCGCAGAAAAAAAATTAAATAAAATATTCCCAAATAGTGAAGCACCCGCACAGTTGATAATTGAAGTTGACGGAAATTATGATGACATTCTTAATAAAGATATGGAAACAATTGTAGAAGTAGTCCAAAAACACAGAGCATACAATATTCTGCTTGCCGAAGACCGCCAAAAAGTTATAGATGTGTGGGAAATGCGCCGCAGTATTGGAGAAGCTGTTAAATCAATCAGCGTTTATAAGGAGGAAGATACTGTCGTTCCAAGAGCTAACTTACCGCAACTTATTATTGGTGTTAAAAAGATTTGCCAGAAATATGGAATCACATCGATCTGTTACGGACATGCTGGCGACGGTAATGTGCACGTAAATATTTTGAAAGATAAACTTGATGATGAGACTTGGAAAAAACACGTAGGGACAGCAATCAAAGAAATATTTGAACTGACAGTTTCTCTCGGCGGAACAATTTCCGGTGAACACGGAATCGGTTATTCGCAACGAGCGTATTTACCAATAGCAATTTCACAGGTTGAGTTAGACTTGATGAAAGAAATTAAAAAAGTTTTCGACCCTAAAAACATATTGAATCCCGGAAAAATATTTTTATGATAATCGTACGTCTTCGGTCCAAATTAAAAGACATTCTGGTAAGCTATATAACAACAACCTTACCGATATTAATAATGTCTAACCTCGTCAATATATTCATTAATATCGTAGCGTTTATTCTCATCATCTTGGATGGGAATCAACTTAGTATTTTTACGTTTTATTAAAAACGGGATTGTAATTATTGTCATTATGAACGCGATGATAGTTATAGTTTTCATTGTAAGCCCCTATTGGATGTATAATATTATTTCAGAATTTATCAACATTGAATAGCCCAGCCAAACCCACTGTTGTTTATAAATCTCTATTTGCAGGATTAATTCCCTGTCTTTTTTCAATGTCTTGGAAGTTGGGTATAAAATATATTTTTTCTTGTTATTCATATTTAACAATTACCTACTTCAATAAAACAATATCTACTCAAATCGTCTGTGCCATCAATCACATATAAAAAATACTGTGGTAGTTCGAGTTAATAAAAAATAATTCAGAAAAATATTTAATGTTTTGTGGTCAAGTCATACGTAACTTTCATATTTTATTATTATAATTGATAGGCCTAAGTTGTAATATAGAAACATAGTATCCCATCTAAACGCAAAACCCAGCCCCAATTTCGGGAGGCTGGGCTTTTGCGGG
>JBBINX010000019.1:0-28615 GCA_037443685.1 Ignavibacteriales bacterium | reverse complement strand
CTATGGATCCGTCTCTACCAGGAGCAGATCGCCATGAATTTACTTTTGGACTCGGGTATCAATTAACATCTAACATCCGTGTTGATGCGGCATATCAATACATTTCATTCGATAAAGAAGTCAAAGATTCAGCGATTCCGTTTAATGGTAAATATGTGAACACTACAAATCTATTTGGATTTAATTTAGGCTTTTGTTTTTAATCCTATATTGTAATGGAAAAAAATCCCGCTTTCTGAAAAAGGAATCGGGATTTTTTTTACCGGAAATTGTTTATGAAAAATAATGGTAATATCTCTTTATCGATTGCTATGATTTTCATCTTTTCGAGTCAAATATTGGCAGGTGGATTCCAAATCAATGAACATGGTGCTCGTTCGATGGGAATGGGTGGAGCTTTTACTGCACAAGCATCTGATCCGTCAGCAATATATTTTAATCCGGCAGGATTAGGATTTCAAAAAGGATTAAGCGTAATGCTTGGAACAACTTTGATATTTCCATCCACAACTTTCATTGAAACAACACCTGTACCGAATAAAACAAAAATGCAAAGTCAAATTTTTTATTTATCAAATTTTTATGCTACTTATTCTCTGGATAATGGATTTGTGTTTGGTTTAGGTCTTTACAGTCCATTTAAATTAGAAACAAGATGGGCTGAAAATTGGGTAGGTAAACAATTTGCAATAACCACCGATTTAAAAACATCCTTTGTAAATCCATCTATTGCATATCGATATAGTGAAGATTTTTCAATCGGAATTGGAATTAGTTATGTTTCTGCGAGTTTCGATCTGAAGAATTCTAGAATATCATTCTCTAGTGAAGCTACAGGAATTAATTTATTCAATGCAGGTTTTTTGTATAAACCTTTGAATAATCTTTCGTTCGCTGCTTCATACAGACATTCTACAGAACTCAACTTTAAAGGAACTGGAAGCATAACGATCACACTTCCGAATAATATTTTTACTGGAATAGCTTATGATATTACACCAGCGCTAACAATTGAAGGAGGATGTCAATACGTTGGCTGGAAAAGCTATGATTCATTAATATTTAATACTAATATTTCAACATCGGAGACGATGGTAAAAAATTGGGAAAATACTTATTTGATGAGGTTAGGTGGTGAATATCGAATTAATCAATATTCTTTCCGTGCAGGTTATGTTTATGATAAAACCCCACAACCTGATAAATCAATTGAACCAACGTTCCCAGATGCAAATAGAAATGAATTCACATTGGGTGTTGGTTATAAATTATCTGATGCACTTAATGTCGATTTCGCATATCAGCTAATTTTATTCTTAAATAGAACAATTACAGCTCCGACAAATTTGTTTCCGGGAACATACAAGAGCACAGCACACTTGTTCGGAATCAATGTTGGATATCAGTTTTAATTAATCTATTCTCTAAGTCACAAAATCCCATCTCCTAATTTGAACAGATGGGATTTTTTTATATATTCATTTTAAGAAATTGAAAATTTTCAAAGACTTGAATGAAAAGAAAACATCCGTTTCAGCAAAAATCGGAGGTATTGCTTTGTCTATCGAAAAAGAATCATTAATAAATATTCAATTAGCGATCGAACTTGGTCTAAATGAGGATGAATATAATCGAATTCTCGAAATATTGGGAAGGACACCAACCTACACCGAACTTGGTATCTTCAGTGTGATGTGGAGCGAGCATTGCTCGTACAAAAACTCAATCGCGCTACTCAAGACCTTACCCCGAAACGGCGGAAGACTTTTAGTTAATGCAGGTGAGGAAAACGCAGGGTTAGTTGATATTGGTGATGGATTGGCTGTCTGTTTTAAAATCGAAAGCCATAACCACCCCTCAGCTATAGAACCATACCAAGGAGCAGCGACAGGTGTCGGTGGAATTCTCAGAGATATCTTTACGATGGGTGCGCGTCCGATTGCAGTACTAAACTCGCTACGATTTGGCAACCCTAACGATCCACGTGTAAAATATCTAATAAAAGGTGTTGTAAAAGGAATTGGTGATTATGGAAATTGTTTTGGTGTCCCAACAGTTGCAGGAGAAGTATATTTCGAGGATTGTTATACCGAAAATCCAATCGTGAACGTGATGGCTGTCGGAATAGTTAAACATGACAAAATCGCACGAGCCAGTGCAAAAGGGGAAGGTAATGTGGTAATGATTGTTGGTGCGTCAACGGGTCGAGATGGAATACATGGAGCAACATTTGCTTCGATGGAATTAACAAAAGATTCTGAAGCGAAGCGACATAATGTTCAAGTCGGCGATCCATTCACTGAGAAATTATTACTTGAAGCAACATTAGAAGCTATTAAAACCGGGGTTTTGATTGGTATTCAGGATATGGGAGCAGCTGGTATCTCCTGTTCGACATCGGAAATGAGCGCACGTGGAAATTCAGGTATGGAAATCAATCTGGATAAAGTTCCAGCACGAGAATCCGAAATGAATCCGTACGAATTAATGCTTTCTGAATCTCAGGAACGAATGTTAATTGTTGCACAAGCTGGATACGAAAACCAAGTTAAACAAATTTTTGAAAAATGGGACCTTAATTGTGAAATTATCGGAGTGGTTACTGATAAACCATACCTGAAAGTCTATAAAAACGGTAAGATAGTGGCTGAAATTCCAACTGAGAGCCTTGTATTAGGTGGAGGTGCACCTGTTTATCACCGAGAAAGTAAAAAGTCGCTTTATACTGAAAAATTGAAAGAATTCGATCTTTGCACGGTACCTGAACCTAACGATTACACGGATTGTTTCAAAAAGTTATTAAAAAGTCCAAATATTGTATCAAAAAATTGGGTTTACCGACAATATGATTCTATGGTTAGAACAAATACAGTTGTAGATTGTATTTCTAACGCAGCGATTGTTAGAATAAAAGACACAAACAAAGCATTAGCTTTTAAGACCGATGGGAATTCACGTTATATTTATCTAAATCCGAGAAGAGGTGCAGAAATAGCTGTAGCTGAATCGGCACGTAATGTTGTTTGTTGCGGTGCTATACCAATTGCTATAACAAATTGCTTGAATTACGGAAACCCATACAACCCTGAAATCTATTGGCAATTTAAAGAATCAGTCGAAGGGATTGGGAATGCATGTAGAATACTAGAAACACCAGTTACAGGAGGAAATGTAAGCTTTTATAACGAAAGCCAAAATTATACAGTCTATCCGACGCCAGTTATTGGTATGTTTGGACTAATTAATTATATAAACCAAATTATTACTATGGATTTTAAATCTCCAGGTGATTTAATAGTCTTATTGGGTAAAAACCGGGGTGATATTAACGGTTCTGAGTATTTAAAGTCAATTCATAAAATAGTTGCTGCCGATGCTCCCTTTTTGGATTTGAATTATGAGAAGCGATTGCATAAAACAATTTTGGGCGCTAATAATTTAGGTTTTATAAAATCAGCTCACGATGTCAGCGATGGAGGGGTGTCTATTACAATAGCTGAGTGTTGCATTGCATCAGGTTTTGGAGCGAATATTCAAATTAACGTTGATAAACGGTTAGATTGGACGTTATTTGGTGAGGACCAATCCCGCGTAATTATAACGATTGATGAAAAAAATAAAAATCATTTACTCAATTTCATAAAGATGAATGATATTGATGCTGAGATAATTGGACGTGTTACAAATGATATATTAAAAATAAATCATGAAATTAAGTTAACAGTTTCTGAAATGAAAGAAATTTATTTCAATGAGTTAGGAAGAATAATCGAAGGGGAGAGTTAAAGCATAAAAAAAACATATATTTTATTTGAAAAAACTCTACAATCAATAACTTTACATAATATTGATTATTAGCAATAGACACGTTTTCAAATTTAACCTATAATTACATTAATTGCAGCAGGTATTAAATTTATTTCAGCATTATTCACATTGTTCCCAACTATTTCTCCATCTGCGTGTACATAAAAATTTTCTTCCGATTCTACTTCAATATTTTTTGTATTTGTAAAATGAACCTCGGCATATCGATCATGCAAACCTTTTAAAACACTAGGAAAAATTTTTAAAATTTTAAAAATACCGACATGCTCAACATAACAAACATCAAATCGATTGTCGTCTAATTTAGCTTTTGGCGTTAGATAAAATCCTCCACCGGCGCACACTCCATTTCCAATAGCAATTAAAAATAATTTACTTTTCAATCGTAATTCATCTAATTTTACTATAAAATTGTGGGCTTTATACTTTAATAAAGCTCGAAATAGAGCTGAAATATATAATGGTAAGCCACGTAATCTTTTTATGCGTGAGCTCTCATAAGCGACTGACGCATCAAAACCAATTCCAATTCCATTAATAAAATAACGTTCGTCATATAATATATTTTTATTATCAATTAATTTCCTTGTTTTAACTTTACCTATATCTATAGTTTTCTTTTGATGTTTTAAGATAATATCAATCGCTTCATGTATTTTCTTTGGCACATTTATGACCTTTGCAAAGTCATTTCCTGATCCCAAAGGTAAAACACCTAAAATGGCTTTTCCATCTACAAGTCCATTCATAACTTCATTTATAGTTCCATCTCCACCTACTGCTACTACTACATCGTTGTCATTACAAGTAGCACGAGCTAATTCTGTGGCATGCATCGGAGCATTAGTAATAGAGATATGGTGATTTATATTCAAATTTCTTAAAATACAACGAATTTTTTTTATAGCTAAATAAGCACGTCCACGACCAGCAATTGGATTTATTATAAAATGATATTTTTTTGTATTTGTCAGCATTTAATTTTCACTTAAATGATGCGGTTTAATGATAAAGAATAATTGAACTTTCCGTTAAAAACTAATCTGGCAGATCCCTCCAATATTACATTAGATATAATGTTGTTTTCTTTTTTAAAATATACAAGTAACTTATAATTACTTTTAGTAAATACTTCAACAGGTGACTGCCAATTAAACTTAAGTGCTGCCAATATTGCGCACGCTACAGAACCAGTTCCACAAGCCATTGTCTCATCTTCTACACCTCTTTCGTACGTACGAATATATATTTTTCTATTTACTAAAGTTTCGATAAAGTTGACGTTTGTTCCTTCTGGAGCATAATATGGGTGAAACCGAATATATTTACCAATTGAGATTATTTCAAGAGAATCTAATTTAGTATATAAATTATTTGGTAAATCAGATAAAAATATTGCTGTATGTGGTGCTCCAGTATTTACGAAGTCCATTTTATATTCTTGGTTTTGATAAAATATTATTATGTTTTGTTTAAAATCTCTAGGATTCATCATAGATAAACGAATATTCTGACCAGCAGTTTCGGCTCTGTAGATATTTTTTAATGCTTCGAATTGTAATGATTTTTTTTGACCATCTTCCAAAAAACAAAACAGGGCAGCACAACGGCCGCCATTTCCGCACATCCCCCCTTCTGAACCATCTGAATTTAAATACCTCATTTTAAAATCTGCTTTATTACTTTTTTCCAGTACAATAAGTCCATCTGCTCCAATCCCACTACGCCGATGGCACACAATGCGGGCAAATTCTTTGAGTGGAAATTTATAAATACCAGACCTGTTATCTATTAAAATAAAGTCGTTGCCAGCTCCTTCAACCTTAGCAAATTCAATCTCCATATTATTCTTTATCGTAAGTGATGAGAGAGTAAACTTCGTAATCTTTTAGTAATTTACGACCATCTAAGAATGCCAATTCTATTAAGAATGAAACACCGACGATATGTCCATTTAAATTTTTAACAAGTTTGCAAGCAGCGTTTATCGTACCGCCTGTTGCTAAAAGGTCATCGTGTATCAATATTCTTTCACCGCTCGTAATTGCATCCTTATGAATCTCGACAGCATCGGTGCCATATTCGAGCTTGTATTCTTCGCGAATTGTTTCTGAGGGTAACTTCCCCGGCTTCCGTATGGGAACGAAACCTGCATTTAACCTGTATGCCAATACTGCTCCGATTATGAATCCACGTGACTCAATTCCTACCACTTTTTGGATTTGTTTATCATAATACTTTTCCACTAAGAGGTCAACAGATTTTTGGAATGCATTAGCGTCTTTCAATAAAGTAGTAATATCTCTGAATACAATTCCTTGCTTAGGGAAATCTTGGACATTTCTAATTTTTTCTTTTAAAAAATTATTCACCATTTTATTTTCCCCTTATTTAAAAATGTATTAATTCCCTTTTTACAATCGGGTGTCATCCTCGTAAAGGCGTTTATATTTGCAGCGTATTCTAAAGCTTGTTTTGTATCCATATTTCCGATTGTTGTAAACATCTCTTTGCATAACCCCATTGCTGTACAGCTGTTTAATTCTATCAATTCGCTAATAAAATTCATAGTAAAATTTTCCAATTTATCATGGTCAACAACACTATTGATTAAGCTGATATTCAGAGCTTCTTTAGCTGAAATGATCTTTCCGCTTAAAATAAGTTCTCTTGCTTTTCCTTCACCGATCCGTTTTATAAGATAAATTAAAACTATGGCTGGAATAAAACCTATTTTCACTTCGGGATATCCAAATTTTGACCTTTGCTCAGATGCGATTATAAAATCGCAGACGGTAGCTAAGCCACAACCACCTGCTAACGCAGGTCCATTCACCATAGCGACAACGGGTTTACGCAATTCATAAATACTTTGATATAGACGCATCAATTTCCTGGAATCCTCTTGATTTTCTTCTATCGAATAACTCGAAATCTGTCGTAGATATTCGAGATCAGCACCCGAACAAAATGCATCACCCGCTCCCGATAATATTACGGCTCTTATATTTTCGTTTTTACCTATATGAAAAAAAATATCAATTAATTCTTTTATTAATTTATCATTTAGAGCATTTTTTTTTGTAGGACGATTTAAAGTTACTTTGGCAATATTACCTATTATTGAGAATGTAAGATGAGAAAATTCCATATTAGTGAAAATTATTTTTTTGAGTAGGTTGCTTTTCGAAGATTAATGATTGCTGATGAAATATTTTTTTTGCTAAAGATGGAATTCCCAGCAACAAGAATATCTGCACCAGAATCTACTAACGATTTTGCATTGCGCTCGTTTATACCACCATCAATTTCTATGACTGCAGTCGGATTAAGATTGTCTCGTAAACGAGCAAGTGTTTCTACTTTTTCTAACATCGAAGAAATGAATTTTTGACCACCGAAGCCTGGATTTACTGTCATTATTAAAATGAGATCTGCAAATCTAATAACTTCTCTTATCGCTGAAACCGGTGTGGATGGATTCAAGGTAATACCCGCTTTGACTCCATATGACTTAATCATTTGAATAGTCCGATGTAGATGTGGGCAAGTCTCCACATGAACAGTGATGATATCAGAACCGGCATTAATAAATTTTTCTATATACGATTCCGGTTTTTCTATCATAAGATGAGTATCAAGACTAAGCCTTGTGACTGACTTTATTGCATTGACGACCATGGGACCAAATGTTATATTAGGCACAAAATGTCCATCCATCACATCAAGGTGCAAACCGTCGGCACCGCCCTGTTCTACTAACTTAATCTGTTTAGTAAGGTTAGTGAAATCTGCAGATAGAATGGATGGAAATATCTTTACATTTTTCATTAATATTCTCTCGGTTCTTTTTTTTGTTCTCCACCTCTCACGATAAATAGATTAATTCCATCACCGACATTAATTAGCTCACCGCTTCTCGGAAATTGATCGACTATAGTATTGGGCAATAGTGACTGAGAAGATTGGTATATGATTTGACAAACTTTCAATCTGTTAATCGATAAAATTTTTTCTGCTTCATGGAATGGTATTCCGATCACGTCTGGCACGGCAACCTTGTCATCTATTTTACCTTGACTCACAACTATTGATATTTGAGAGTTTTTCTTTATTTGTAATCCTGGGGCAAGCGATTGATCTATTATCGTGTTTTCCGGTAAATCATCAGATGGTGCATATTCCACCGTAGTTAATACTAAACCAGCGCGTTCGATTGCAAATTTTGCGTCCCTTTCCGTTCGTCCTCTTAAATTAGGCACCATCACCTGTTGTTCTCCACCGCTCATCGTGAGATAGATACGCCTTCCTGATTTAACTATCGCTCCTTCAGCAGGGTTTTGGATCACAACAGTTCCGGGAGGATATTTAGGGTCTAATCTGGTTCCATTATCGTGCCATTTTAAATTTAGCGAATCCAAAATATGAGTTGCTTGATTCACAGTCATACCAACTAAAGAAGGTACTTTTACCACACCATCCTTGTTTACATACCAAGGCATCAGCATATTATTGCAAACGAAAAACAAAACTAATATCATTGCAATTATTAAATACACTTTCTTGGCAGTATTTGATTTTACTATCGAGATAATTTTATAACTCATATTGAATTTCAGTAATCCTAAAAAAATATATGAAATACTTTTTTGAATAACAAATTAAATCCTTGATATTATATAAAATTTTATATATATTTTAAAAAATTAATTAGAATGTATGAAGTATAAAGAACTTATTAAAATTGCTAGAGATGCTAAGACCAACTCATTTTCACCATATTCAAAATTTAGAGTAGGTGCAGCAGTATTAACTAAAGCAGGAAAGATTTACTCAGGTTGTAATATCGAAAACAGCTCCTACTCGCTCACGATTTGTGCTGAACGGACAGCACTATTCAAAGCTATCTCTGATGGAGAGAGGGAGTTTAAAGCAATTGTGATAGCATCGGATAAAACGGATTTTCCAACACCATGTGGAGCATGCAGGCAAGTCATTAGTGATTTAGCAGGTAATATTGAGATTATTTTAACCAACGGGCGTGGCAAGACAAAGAGATTTCGTTCTCATGACCTCCTCCCCTATCCTTTTAAACCTAAAAATTTAAAATAAATATGGAAATTACACCCCACGATATACCAAAAGGCACTGGTTGGATCGAAGTGGTTTGCGGATGTATGTTTAGCGGTAAAACCGAAGAGTTAATCCGTAGACTTCGACGTGCACAAATTGCAAAGCTAAAAGTTATGATATTTAAGCCTAAAATTGATACCCGGTACAGTTCTGATCATATTGTTTCTCACAATACACAATCCTTAGCTTCAACTGTTGTAAATAATCCACAAGAAATATTAGAGTTATCTAAAGATGCTCAAGTAGTTGGTATAGATGAAGTTCAATTCTTTACTCCGGATTTAGTTCAAGTAGTTGAATCGCTGGCGAATCAAGGTAAGCGAGTGATTGTGGCAGGACTTGATCAGGATTTTCGAGGTAAACCATTCGAACCTATACCACAATTATTAGCAATTTCTGAATATATCACTAAAACATTAGCTATTTGTGTTGTTTGTGGAAATCCAGCTGATAAAACCCAACGTATTACTGCTCAACAAGAACGTGTAGTAGTTGGCGCAAAAGATGTTTACGAAGCAAGATGTCGTAAATGTCATCAAGTCTCTCATGAATAATTAATAAAAAATTTAATATGGACATTTACTCAATTCTTCGCGGTTTAATTGGTGTTATTGTAATTATTGGGATTGCTTTTTTATTTTCAAATAATAAAAAGAAAATCAACTGGCGTCTTGTAGGTATGGGTCTTCTTATACAACTCATCTTTGCAATATTTATAATTAAAAGTACAACGCTGACTTCGATCTTTGCTCCTTTAGGATGGCCTAAAATAGCGATTGAATGGTTAGGTGGAGCAATAGTTAGCTTACTCGGATTTACTACAGAGGGAGCAAAGTTTGTTTTTGGAAACTTAGCAGTTAACTCTGGCCCCGAAAGTTTGGGTTTCTTTTTTGCATTTCAAGTCCTCCCCACTATTATCTTCGTATCAGCGTTGACATCAGTTTTATATTATCTTGGAATTCTTCAACGAATAGTTCAAGGAATGGCATATATTATGCTTCGACTCATGGGAACTAGCGGTGCTGAATCTTTATCAAATTCTGCCAATATATTCGTGGGACAAACTGAAGCACCATTATTAATTAGACCCTATATAGGAAATATGACCCAATCAGAGCTTTATACTATTATGGTTGGTGGTATGGCAACTATCGCCGGTGGTGTAATGGCGGCATATATTCAAATGTTAGGGCAATCATTTGCAAATGCTCATCAACTGGATATTTATTCTGCACAGGTTAATTTTGCAATTCAACTTTTAGCCGCAAGTACAATGGCTGCTCCAGCAGGACTTGCAATATCAAAAATTATTTACCCTGAAGTCGAAGAACCCCTTACACGGGGCACAGTAAAAATTAACGTAGAAAAACAAGCTAAAAACGTAATCGAAGCTGCAGCTGGCGGGGCATCCGATGGGCTTCAACTTTCTTTAAATGTGGGAGCAATGCTGATCGCGTTCATCGCTTTAATAGCACTAGTAAATTATACACTCACTTCTCTGGGTTCAATTGGTGGAATTAACGAGTACATGTTGGCAACCTTTAATCAACCTCTAAGTTTACAATTATTATTAGGCATAATTCTACAATTTTTAGCATTTGCAATTGGTGTTCCTTGGGCTGATGCTATACATTTCGGAAGCCTTATTGGAACAAAAGTAGTTTTAAACGAATTTGTTGCCTACCTAGATTTAGCAACTATGATTAAAAACGGTCTTCTGAGTGATAAATCTATTTATATGGCAACATTTGCACTTTGCGGTTTTGCCAACTTTTCTTCAATGGCAATTCAGATTGGTGGTATAACACCCATGGCTCCGCACCGGAGGAAAGATTTAGCATCGCTCGGATTACGAGCAGTCCTTGGTGGCTCTTTAGCGACTTTATTAACCGCAACCATAGCAGGAATATTACTTGGATAAATTATTACAAAAAGAGATTAAAGAAGCAGTCTCGTTTATAGAATCAAAAATCAAATTAAAACCGAAAATAGCTATAGTATTAGGTTCGGGATTGGGAGATTATGCTAATAATTTAAAGGTTGAAGCGAGTATAGATACTTCAACGATTCCACATTACCCTAAGTCAACTGTCGAAGGCCACAGAGGGAAATTAATTTTTGGTTATTTACAAGATAATAAACCCAAAAAATTAATACCGGTATTGGCATTCCAGGGCAGAATACACTACTATGAAACAGGTGACATTCGTACAGTTCTATTTCCTATATTAGTCGCAAACCAACTTGGAATAAAAATACTTCTTTTAACAAACGCTGCAGGAGGAGTGAACAAACATTTTCATCCGGGTGATCTTATGTTAATAAAAGATCACATTAACCTCACTTTTGAGAATCCGACTGCAATTATTAAAAGTGGCATGAAGATGAATAAACCAATCTACGATGAAGATTTGATTAAATTGATTATTAATACAGCCGAAAATAATAATGTACCTTTACGCGAAGGGGTTTACGTTGCAGTAAAAGGACCTTCTTATGAGACAGCTTCGGAAGTTGATATGGTACGGAGAATAGGTGGAGATGCAGTGGGGATGTCAACTGTCAATGAAGCAACGTTAGCAAGCGCACTCGGTATCCGTGTGATCGGAATCTCTTGCATAACAAATTACGCAACAGGAGTAACGACTGCAAAATTAGCTCATGAAGAAGTAACTTTTGTGGCAAATATGGTAAAAGATAGATTTTCCAAATTAGTCACTTCCATAATATTGGCAACAAATAATCTATAAATAAAATCTAATAAATCTAAAATATGGTTATGAATTGGATTAATTATCGAGATTTACCACAAGTCGGCGGTGTTTCCGAATTATTCAAAGATTATGTTACTGAATTTAAAAAAGTTAAACAGTTTTATGAATTTGATTATCAAACGTTAGATAACTTCGAGGTTCGATGCGAAATAATCCGCTCGGAGTATCGTCTTCGAGATGATATTAATAAAATCCTTATTCATCAGAATAAAGACTTTGGATGTAACGAAGAAACGTTCATTAACATTAATAAATTAGAAGAAGAAAACACATTCGCCATTGTAACAGGGCAACAGCTTGGTATTCTCTCAGGCCCCCTCTACACAATTTATAAGATTGTAACACTCTTAAAATTAATTGAGTTACTAAATAAGCATTATCAAAAATTAAAATTTGTTCCTGTATTTTGGTTAGATGGCGAAGACCACGATTTCGAAGAAGTAAATAAAATAAAGTTAATAGACCAGGAAAACCGCATTAAATCCACCGAATACTCGATGCAACCCAAACAGAATCAACACGGTCCAATCGGTAGTTATGTATTCGATGACCAAATAGAAAAATTTATACACGATTTAAATTCGGCTCTACCTAATTCTGAATATAAACCAAATGTTATAAACGAGGTCGCTACTATTTATAGAGCTGGTTCAACTTTCGAAAGCGCATTTGTAAAATGGATTAACCGACTCTTTCCGCAATCTGGTATTATATTTTTCTCATCAAACGATACGGCAGTTAAATCATTACTCTCTGGTATTTTTCATAAAGAAATTAGCGAATTACCGAACACGTCGCGTCTTGTTATTCAAAAAAGCGCAGAACTCGAGGCAAACTATCACGTCCAGTTGAAACCACGCGCTTTAAATTTATTTATGTTTTATAAAGGAGGAAGGTATCTAATCGAACCACGCGAGGATGATTTTAGTTTAAAGGGAACGAGACATTATCTGAGCAAGCAAGAACTTCTCCAAATTGCGATGCAGACACCTGAGCTATTAAGTCCGAATGTTATTTTAAGACCTGTATGTCAGGATAAACTACTCCCGACTGCAGCATATATAGCAGGACCTTCGGAGATTGCATATTTTGCACAACTTAAGAGTGTGTATAAACATTTTGATATAACGATGCCAATTATTTATCCACGTGCAAGTGTTACACTTGTAGAAGATAAAGTGATGCGAATTTTAGAAAAGTATGAACTTTCGGTACTTGATATTTTTAATGACATCGAGACGGTTACAAAACGAATTGTTGAATTTGTGTCTGAAGTAAAGATAGATGAACTTTTCAACGACTCTATCAAACGCATTGAGGATATTCTTAATGAGATGAAATTCGGACTAGGATATATCGACCAAACTCTATTAGGAGCTTTAGAAAATACTCGAGTAAAAATTCAAGAAAATTTTAAATCGTTAAATGATAAAACCATTATGGCACAGAACCGCAAGCATGAAATTGCAATAAGGCAGGTTCAGAAAGCACTTAATCATCTATTCCCAAATGGTAATTTTCAAGAGCGTGAATTAAATATTGTCAACTACATGAACAAATATGGTCCCGATTTTCCACTTTGGCTAATGAGAGAAATTGATATCGATCAATTTATGCATCAGATTATAGAAATTAAATAGTGCAAGTGTGTGTGATTTTAATTTATTCTTGTTTATTAACAGCATTCGGGTCAGCTTCATACTTCGATGGACATTTCGTCAATATTTCTGTAGCGTGAAAATAATTTTCTTTATACTTTCCTTTTACCACTACACTCGTCGCGATTTCTAAATTGTTCGGTTTTGCTCCGTCAAATACAACCTGAACAATTTTACCATCCTCATCCTTCAAATAAAAGTGAAATTCACCTTTCTCCAGATCAAATGAGGTAGGTCGTTCTTTCACTAATTCGCCCTTAACTTGAATTTTCTTATGTGTAGCCATTGCATCGTTGAATGTACCGTATTCTATATTGCTCTCGAGAAATGAGGATGCACCAAATATCAACGCAGTAATAATGATAACTGCGGCAATTATGACTTTTATATTCATAAATAATTTATTCTTTATTAATTAATTTTTTTAATTTTGTTACTTTTTTATCGAGTGAAAACAAATATCCATAAATCCCGATCCAGCATATCAAAACGATAAAAAGAACTATATACAGTGAATTTTGACTTAGAAATTCCATTAGTTTTCCTTGTTGAATTGTTGTTGATGAGCAAGTCGTGTTATGCAAACTTTTAATTTGAACATCCAGTAATAAATTCCAGTAAAGCATGCAAGTGAAGCAAAGATAATTACTAGCATCTTTGGATTCATGTGAATCTTTGCTTGCGGATTGATTATCGGGTCAGGGTGCAAACTTGCAACAATACGTGGCAAGATGAAAATAAAAAACGGTACAGAAATGCCAGCAATAATAGCATAAACAGCCGAGAGAGAGGCACGCTTTTCTTCTACTTCAATAGATGATCTTAAAGCGAAATAAGCTCCGTAAATCAATAATAATACAAAGATCGAGGTTTGTCTCGGGTCCCAGTTCCAAAATGCCCCCCAGCTAAATTTTGCCCAAATAGCACCTGTTATAGTGGCGAGTATGCAAAACAAGAAGCCCAAACCAGCCGCTGATACTGATTTTATATCGTAATCGATTTTTTTGTTCTTTAGATACTGAATACCATAAACAAGCGATAAAATAAATGCAATTACCGCAACCCAAGCAGCCGGAACGTGAAAAAATATAATGCGCGCTCTTTCTTCAAGCCCGGGTATAATCGGTAATTCATACCATCTTTGCGGGAGCGGTACCATAGGCATTGATAATCCGGCAATTATAACTATAGTAAATACTATACCTAATACAATCTTAAATTTCATAATTTAAAATACAGATTTTTTATTCTTTTAACAATTTAATCTTTCCACACATAATCGAAGAGTAGATAAGATGCAGCAGTGATTACCAAAATATGAGATGCTAATATTTGAAATTCACCAGATGCCATACTAAGAGTTGCCCCCTCTATTGCCATCTTTGTTGCGCTAATGACGGTCAGAAGCAGTGGAAGTAAAATAGGAAACGATAAAACAGGATATAAAGTCCCTTTTGTATTTGACTTCGCGATAATGGCAGCAATTATAGTAGCAGAACACGAAAGACCCACCGTTCCTAAAAACATAGTGACTACAAAAACATCGAAGCTCCGTACTACAAAATTTGGGATAACTAAAAAGTATAATACCACCGTTACAAAATTCATCGAAATCATCAACACGAGATTGAATAATAATTTTCCAAAATAAACAGATGCAGGTGTTGCAATAAGATGCAGAGTCATAACTGTGCCTCTCTCCTCTTCGCTGACGAACGAACGCGACATACCAGACATTGCAGAAAAGAAAATGATTATCCAAAGCATACCGGCGAGTATTTCTACCGAAGGTGCTTCTTGTCCGATCGCGAACATGATAATTGCGATTGTTGTAATTACAAACATCAGAAGTGCATTTAATGAGTAACGCGTTCGAAGTTCTGACCGAAAATCTTTCAGGAATATTGTTAATACAGAACTATTGTAATCAAACCTATTCATCTAGATATTTGAGTTGTTGACCTTCAGATCAAGGTCAATGATTTTATCGCAATATTGCAAATCCGCTTTATCGTTGGTTGCTATAATCACACTACCTTTTTGTTTCTGCTCTTTCACTATTTCAGACACGATAGAGATTCCCTCTGAGTCTAAATTCGACTGTGGCTCATCCAATATCAGTAATGCAGGGTGATGAAGAAGAGCAAAAGCGTATTTTAGACGTTGCTTCATCCCCGATGAGTACGTCCGGACTGAATCGTCTTTCCGTTCAAACAATCCAACTTTTCTCAATAGCGATAAAAAGTATTCATAATTAAAATTAAGTTTCCTAACACCCGCATAAATTTGAAGATTTTCGAGTGCAGTGAATTCCTCGTAAAGCTGTAGATAGGGCGAAACAAATCCGAGATTTTTAAATCTATTTATCGGTAAGATTTCATTGTTGTTTATCGAAAATATCAAATCACCCGTGGTAGCTGTAAGTATTCCTGCAATAATTTTTACTAGTGTTGATTTGCCGGAACCATTTTTTCCAGTAATGGCCAACGCTGACCCTTCCTTTAATGAAAAACAAATGTTCGAAAAAATCACCCTGCGATTAAAAACTTTTTTAATGTCAACTGCTTCTATATTCACTTGTACATTCATTGACAGATTATTGCAAATTTTCCTTTATACTCACGCCCATTGAGTGAGATGACGTAAAGATAGATACCTGAATTAAGCATTTCTGTAATACTCCACGTAATTTTGGGGTCATACTCGTTAATGATAAACTCGTTTGATAAAACTAACTCCATATTACTTGAATAAACATACAGTTTCGAAGTAATATTTTTTGTAGGTGGAAGTAAAAATTGGATAAAATTGTTTTTCCCGATGATGAACGGGTTAGGAAAAACTACAACAGATTTTTGTGTTGTCTTAATGAATCCGCCCACGCTCCAGTTCATAGGATCGGGAACATTCAAAGTCGAAAATGCACCATTTCCCAAATCGCGGTAGGAGTCATCGATCTTTGTTGAGGACAAAATATAATTAAATCTATACGGCTTTATGATATAATTTAATGCTGATTCGAAATTAACGTTACTGATAAATTCTGTAGCCTTATAACTTTGATACAATACAGGTAAATATAACGAAGAAAATGTCTCGATACTATCTATATATGTACGAAAAGCCCCAATAAGTTCAATCGTAGAAGCTTCTTTTATTAATGGATAATTCGCGGCTTCAGAATAAGATGAACCCGGCTTAGTTCTATTTCCTGTAAAAAAATTCCATTGCGAAAATTCTACGAAAGCAATTTTTAAAGTGGAATTTATTTCATTTAAAGCATCATCGAGTGATTTGATGCTGTTGTTGGATCTCATCAACTCCCATGTTCTTCTCATAACGGCCGGCGAAAATCTTTCTTGTAAGTATTTTCCCCATATCGCACGGCTATATTCTATCCAGCCATCAGTAGTAATAAAGGATTTTCCCGGATTTGCAAAATGACCTCGCGGTTGCCCTGATGAATTTTTTATATATTGGTAATAATCATTAATGTTATTATAAATCAAATCTTCCATCCAGGTTGATGTAATTTCATAAAAATATCTGTCTTGATCTCTAAAACCATAACCACCAAGTTGAATGGCATGGTGGAACTCGTGAACTGCAGTAACTTTTAACCCTGGCAGACCGCGACTCGGTGAATAAACTGAAATAAAATCGTTATCAATTTCGATGTAAGAATTATACCGTAGTGGAAATTGCCCAGGGTTAATTGGGGCGTTATAACCCCAAATTGTTTGTCCATATAAGCCAGTGCCTAACTCAGTAATGTACACTTCGTATGAATTCTTACCAGGTTCAAAAGGTGGCGGGATATATCCTAAGATATCCACAATATATTTCCATACATAGTTGAAAATCACTAATGTAGAATCGACATACCGCGAAATCACATCCATAGAATCTTTGTGATTTTTGATACTTGTATCGGCTAATTGTCGTTTAAAATCGGCAGTCAACATAGAAGGAACGTGCAATCCTGTAGTATCGTAAAACACAGAAAAATTACCAGACTTTTTAAATGTTTGTCTATTAGGCGGTTCCAACAATTTTTGTATGGTTTTTTGTTGAAGCATTGACATCGCAGAAAAATTTGAATGTATTTCGAAAGTAATACCTAATCCGCATTTACCTTCGTGTTCTCCAATTCGTGGTTCGATCCGATTTTGTAGCCGCCAATTTGTTACACGGTCAACCAATAATTGGAACTGTTTTTCTGTGTTTATAGAGTTTTGTGTAAACGCTTTTTCGTAATTTAAAGTCATTGAAAACGTAAGAATAACAATAACAAATCTTAACAATTTTATAATCATTTATTTTTGTCCATAAATAATTTTTATATAACCTTCGGTATTGTATGTCATTGCATAGTCAAAAACTCCGTCGTTGTCGAAATCAGATATTACAAAACTGCTTACACCTTCAATACTCATCAACCTATTAGGAAGCGAAAAACTTCCATCTCCCCTACCGATATATGCTTGCAGAGTTTTTGTATGCCGGTTGGCAATTACAATATCCATCTGTTTGTCGTTATCAATGTCAGCAAACTGAATATCATTACGATAATTCAGTCTGACAGTTGATATTCGCTGGTGGGGTAATAAAAAAGTTGTATCTCCCTGATTCAACGAGAGAAGCAGTTCTTTGTTTTCAACCGAATAGATAATCAAATCATCTCGTTTATTGTTGTTAAGATCGTTAAGAAAAAATAAATATTTCCCCTTATTAGTATCGGCGATACTGAAATAATATTTCTGTCTTATAGCTTTTTTATTACCACTCATAAAAGTAGCACAGAGAGTTATTTTATTATTGGAATTATCCTGAAAGTATAAGTAATCGTCTATTCCGTCTTTATTTAAATCTTTTAGAAAGAATCCGAGACTTTGAGACGAAACTGTACTGGTTAGGTCAGACTCGATGAAGCGGGTTTTAGAGATTTGTTCATAGTAAGACAATTCAAAATATTTTGATGGAGGGTCATAACCGGCGACAACGAATTTCATAAAATTATTATTCGCTGAGAGTTGCATATTTAATATATCTATATTAGAGATAGTTGATAATGAATAATTCGAATATGAATAGTTGGCACTATTAAAATCTGTTATAGAGATAGTTGAAGGATTCTGGTGGTAAGTGAGCAATGTAAACCATTGCTTCTCACGATTAAATACTTTAATGAGCCAGGGATATTTTTCGGCGATCTTAAGGTTGACTATACCTTCATAAGTTCCGTCACCTTTATTTTTGAGGTACGAGATTGAATTATATCCATAGTTTGCACAGAACAAATCAGGAACTGTGTTATAATTAATCGGATAAGCGATTAAGGAAGTTGGTTCCAGGCCGCTGATAAATTTTAGCTCATTTGATTTTTCGATTGGGATAAAAGAATTTTGAACAAAACGGATTTTATTATTTTGAATATCAGTCAAAGCCATATCGAAAAATAAAGTGTAGCGATGTCGAAAGATCTCGAAATCATGAGGTTTTACTCCAGCACTGAATACAGCTTTTTCCATAAAAAATCCCAAACTATCCTTCAGCCAGAGGGATATATATTTTTTACTTCGGCTAAAAAATAATAGATCTACCGATCCGCTATTGTCCAGATCATTGAGATATATTTTATCGGGCAAATCAGATAACTCAATTATTTGATGAATAGTAAAAGACCCTAACCCATCGCCGATAAAAGTATGGAGTTGTTTTTTTTCTTGGAACGTCATCACAAAATCGATTTTTTCATCTCCATTAAGATTACCAGGAATGATCTTGGCAGGTTCATCAATGAATGTAATTGCTGAGGGACAACTATATTTCATTTTAGCGTAAGCTGAAAAATACAGAACTTCATTTGAGACCCAATTTATTGCAAATATGTCTGGTAATTCATCGTGATTATAATCGGAAACAGATATATGACTAAAAGAATAATCAGAAAGAATATTTTGCGGATGTTTAAACGTTCCGTCCCCTCTACCTAGAAAGGCAGTGATCCCTAAAAATCGTTTTCCACAAAGTAAAATATCCATTTTACCATCGTTGTTAATATCAGCGACTTGAATTATATCGAATTCTTCTGTCAGATTATATTTCCATTTGTAAAGAATAGTATCCGATTGGCATAGATATATCCGCAGGTCATTATTTTGTTGACCGATGTATGCTAAGTCGCTGATACCGTTTTGATTGAAATCACCAACTGCTAAATGCTTGATTTCGGATACCATCCTGTAATGTTTAATTTCCCACTGAATAGAATCTTCGATCGCAATAATTGTGGATAGACTCTTCGAGCTGTATGCCGCTAGGTCAGCTACTCCGTCACCATTAAAATCGCCTGTTAACAAGTTTTGCGTTCCTCGTCTCAATTGTAATTCTTGAATGATTGAGAATGATGAATATTGATGTTGAGAAAATGTTATAGAATATTCAAGAAATTTTAAAACAATAATAGTATAAATAAATCTACGCGAATCTTTGAAACTGGTGGTAATAATATTAAAAGCAATGGTCATTTGTGATGTTTAAATTCCTCCGTGCTGCTTTTTTAAGAGTCGATGCTCTCTTCTGACAAGTGCTTCTTTGAATCGCTTTTTTTCTTCTTTTTTTTGTGGAATAACTGGCGGGACTTTAACCGGGATCCTATATTCATCTAATGCTACGAATGTGAAATATGCTTCATTGGCGATTTTCGATTTACCGGTTTGTCGATTCTCGGAAATTACCAACACACCTACTTCTAACGAAGTATTGAATGTACGGTTTACTGATGCCTTTAATGTAATTATTTCACCCAAACTAATCGGGTGGTGAAAATACATTTCATCGACAAAAGCAGTTACACAAATCCGTTTTGTATGTTTCTGTGCACAGATCGCCGCGGCAATATCCATCCAATGCATTAACCTTCCGCCCAAAAGATTCCCGAGTTGATTAGTGTCGTTCGGTAACACTAACTCTGTCATTTCTACTTGTGATTCTTTTGCATATTTACCTTTTAATAGCATCTTACCTCCAAAGTTATTGTACCATAGATTCAATTTTAGATCGGTAAACAGTGTTCGGAAACTTTTTGAAAAATTTTTCTGCTTCAGATATGGCTTCAGGAAGCTTTTTACGCTTTATCAACGATTCAATTTTCCCTACATATGCCAATTCTGCATATTTACTATCGTGGTAATCCTCGAGGACACTGTTATAATAAAATGTAGCAGCTTTATAGTATTCCATTTTCATGTATAAGACTGCAGTCATGTATTCTTTTTTAGCTAATCGGTCTCGTAAATCTCGAATTTTTTCTTCGGCTTTGCTTACTAACTCATCTGTCGGATAATATTCGATGAAAGCTTGAAATTCATCAATCGCTTTAAACGTATAACTTTGATCTAAAGGAGCAAATGGTGCTAATTGATAATACGATAGTGCAATTTTATACTGTGACTTTGGAACTAACGGGCTTGCGGGCATATTACGTTTCAATGTTTCGTATTCATACGCAGCTAACAAATATTCTTCTCGATTAAAGCGGCACTCTCCCAAATAATATTGTGCATCGTCTGCTACTTCGCTTCCGGGGTATTGAAGAGTTACTGTACTGAATTCACCGACCGCTTCTAAATAATTTCCGTTATTGAATTCTTTTAATCCTAACTGGAACCTTTCATCAGCCGATAAGCTTTTTTCGACTTTTGATGTACTACACGATAGAAGTGTTACTAGAAAAATTATATTGATTAAATAAAATACTTTCAATAATCGTTTCATAATGGAATTCTACTTTCTTAACGTAAAAAATAAATATACAATTACAGCAACGGAACCTAACACAACAGTTGGAACGAGAATGCGGTCGATGAACGAACCATCGGGCAAACGACCGCATGTAATACGGATGCTTTGATTCTCGAGTTCGTTAATCGAACCTATATCAACAGTGTCATTGAACTGTTCAACAAAAGTTCCAACGGATAATATTTCGTTGTTACATGTAACCTTATGAGCTAATTCAACATTTATCCATCTGTTTATTTTTTGAATTCCGAAAATACTTCCTCTAAAACTGTCTGTATATTTAATCGAAATTTTTGAGATGGCAAAGTCAACGCTAATATTCTGATTTGAAGAAAATTCAGATTTAATTAATAGATTAGAAGATTTTTTAAATCTCTGTGTAAGAGCATGTTCGACGACCCAAGAATCGTTTGAAGGATTAAAAGATAATTTTATCGTATCCGCTACACCGGTTGGAATTTTGGCGTAAACAGAATCAGCGATTCTCGTTGCTAATATCTGAATAATTTCTAAGTTGGTTAATTTTATCGCTTTTTTATCATCTGTAGTATCAGAGTTACTATAATTAAAAAATATTAAAATAGTTACTAAAAGATAAAAACAGCATTTATGAGTTATAGCAATTATGGCACCTTTAAAAATATTGTGTAAAATTTACTAAAATAATAGCCCATTATCAAGACAAGTCTATCATATTCACACCCTTGATATATGTGATGGTGTTATCTTCTTTCAGGGTTCTGATCTTTTCGAATTTAAGAAGTAACCTTTCGTAATTCTCCTTGATAATTTTGAGATATGGTTTAATCTCATTTGAATTTTCAAATTCTTTGAGCAATTCAATATTTTTATCAAGGGACAATAGTGGTTCAGAAATATTTTTTACTACGCTGGCGACAATGCTTTGCATAGCTTCGATACGTTTCTGTTTTATGTCAAGGTTCAACAACTGACTTTGTAATTTATGTTTTTCTATAACCTCGAGTATAGTTTTAGGAAGGACTGGTGATGTTATTTCTTCTTTAACTAAGTAATCTTCAACCCTTAGTTTCATCACTTGAATGGCAAGTTCGAAATCTTTATTCACCGTCAAAAACACAACAGGTAAATTTATACGTTTTTCTTGCAAAGATTTTGTAATTTCGAGACCATTCATCCCCGGTAAAAAATAATCCATTAATACGATGTCTAAATCCTTATTAGTTTCCGCTTCTTCTAATGCTGCAGGTCCGTTTTCTTTCCATACAATTTCAAATTTATTGTTTTCGTATCTGGTTAAATATAAATCAACCAAACGGGCAAAGTCTTTGTTGTCTTCGACTAGAAGTATCATAATTTTATTATTTTTCATCGGTAATTGCTTTCTTTAATAATAAATAAAAAGTTGACCCACTTCCTAATTCTGATTCTACCCAAATTTTTCCCCCTTGCATTTCGACAATCTTCTTGACAATTGCCAAACCCGCCCCAGTGCCTTCATACTTTTCACGACCGTGAAGCCGTTGAAATATAATGAATATCTTTTCAAAGTATTGCCGATCTATTCCAATCCCATTATCTTTAACAAAATATTTATACATTTCCTCTGTGTATTCTTCACATCCAATTTCTACTATCGGTGTATCTTTGTCAGAAAATTTTATAGCATTAGATAATAGATTCCGGAACAATAATTTTAGCTGTGTTTCATTCCCAAATACTTTTTGCAATTTATCTTGAACAATCAACTTTACATTATTCTCTTTAATTGTAAATTGTAAATCTAATTTTACATCTTCGATAACGTTTCCTATGCTAACCGGTTTGAATGATTCACTCAATCTGCTTATCCTTGACAAGGTGAGTAAGTCGTCTATCAAGTTTTTCATTCTTGTTGATGCCTGCACAATCGATTGTACAAACTCTTCGCTTTCCGTTTGCAAACTTGACCCAAATTCTTCCATCAGTATTTTACTATAACCTTCGATACTAATTAGCGGTTCCTTTAAATCGTGTGAAACAACATATGTAAAATCATCTAATTCGTTGTTCCTTCTTTGAATTTCTTGTGACTTCAAAACAATCTCTTCATACAATTTTGTTTTTTCTATTGCAATCGCAGTTAAACCACATATACTTTCCAATAAGCGGATTTCAGTTTCAGAATATAGCTCCTTATCACTGCCTAAAACTATTACACCAATCACAATATTTTTTACAGCTAAAGGAACAAAGGTATAAAAAGTATCATCATCGAAAGATTTGTTTATGATAGTCCGTTTTTCAGTGATTACTTTCCAAAGGGGAGATCCTAAAGCAATTAGTTTTGGTTGTATTATTTTGGGTAAATAGATTTGTTCATCATTAACAGATTTGATATGTAGCATTGTCGTTTGCATCATACGTGAGTCGTCAACGAAGTGAATATAAAACTCTTTAAACTTCATAACCTTTTGTAATTGAATAAACACTTCATTTAATACCTGATCGATATCTAATGTCGCTGTTAGTTGTTGACTTAGTTCATACAAAATAGTAAGTCGGTCGAGTTGATATTTTAATTCAGAATACAACAATGCATTCTCGATGGCTGAACCTAATTGGTTACCGATTAAAGATAGAAGTTGATGCTCTTGAATAGTAAAGTCGTGTGCCTGTTTAAAATATATATTTATAACTCCGATAAACTTATCACCCGACTTTAAGGGAATACCAGCCATTGCTGAGACCTCATAATCAGTAAAGAGATTTTTTATGAGAGGGTTCATCTCTTTGTTATCATTAACATCATTCCTTATAAATAAAGGAACTACCTCACTGAACACCTTTCCCGTAAAATATTCATTAACCGGAACTTTAAGTTGATAATTATCTTTGCTTTTTAGACCTACTTGTTCTTTGAGTATTAATTCGTTACCGTGTTGGTCTGCAAGAAATAACAAAATATAATCAGCGTTAATAACACGTTTTAATCTTGGTAAAGATGTTTCAATAATTTCTGTTAAATTATTTGATGCTGATATTTTCGTTGATATGACACTTAATTCAAGGAGTTGTTCATTTCGTCTCTTTAATTCTTCTTCTGTTCTTTTTAAATCTGTAATATCGGTTTGTGTAAAAACTAAACCTGTAATTTTATCATTGATTACCATTGGATTGATAGTAAGATGATAATTGAACCGATTGCTACCACTTATATATTCATATTCTCGTGCTACAATTTTACTCTCACCCCGCAATATACCTTCGGCTAATTCCTTATAATCTTTGGGTAAAATTTTTGATGTCAAAATGTCAAATAAATATTGGCCGGAATATTTGTGTTTCACTTTGGAGCCAGTTCTTTTGATGAACTCAAACCAAGCTTTATTTACTTCTTGAATGTTGAATTCATTATCTACAGTAAAAACTACACTATCAATTGAATTCAATAGGTTGTGAATATAAGCAGCGTCTTCACTCACTTTTTTAAATAACAAAACGCGATCTATGATCGAACCAATTTGATGAATATACGGCTGAAGGCTCGAAATATTTTCTTCGTTGTAATAATTTGTTTCCCTCGAATAAAAATTAATTGAGCCTACAATAGTACCCTTTGAGAAGAAAGGAAACGATAGTTGCGATATATACTCATCTGCAATAATTTTATAAACTATAATCTTTTCGTCTAGGTTGACATCATTGATCAATATCGGTTTACGTTCATTGATCGCAATTTTAATGATATTATTATCAATGCTTTTTCGTGAGCTCGAAAAATATGTATCCGTTGATTTGTCGAACGCTGCTAATATTTCAATATTCTCCTTATCTTCTTTTAACGTGCATACTTCAAGAAAATCAAAGTTTAAAACCTCGTAAATTTTATCGGCAAATACTTTAAATATCTCTTCAAACTCCATAGATTGATTGGCCATCTGAATGATATTATTGATTGCCTCGATTTGTTTATTACGATTTTCGAGTTCCTTCATTAAACGACGGCGTTCTGTTATATCGCGGCCTAAATTGAGCATCGCGACCGGATCGCCATAGGAACTCCTAAGAAGTGTTGTATTTACACTAACTGGAATTTTTTTCCCGTTTTTAGATCGCCAAGTCATATCAAAGTCGTGAAGGAAAGTTCGCGTCCTCAGGTTAGATATCCAAATTACGAAACGATTCATCTCCTCCTCGACCAACCAAGGATACGGGAATTCTTTTCCGATTGCTTCTGCCCTCGAATAATTTAACAAATTTGTGAACTCACGATTGACTTCTAATACTGTACCCCTCAAATCAGTCAGTACAAAAACATCCCCCATCGTTTCGATTACATTACGCAAAATTTGTTCAGAGTTTTTTATCTCCTCTTCTAATTTCTTCCGATTAGTTATATCGGATATGATAGCGACGACTCCTGATATAGTTTCGGTATCCGATTTTAATGGAGCAAACTTACCCCACAAGTATCCTTCTTTTTGGGTTACTGGTACTTTATAATGTATATCTTCCGAACTTATCGTTTGTCCTGCTAAGGCAAGATTTAAGTATTTATTTATATCGGCGTCTAAATAATCAGTGAGCACCTCTTGAATATTCTTGCCCAATACATCCACTCTCGACAAACCCGTAATCTTTTCCATCGCCTCGTTCCATTCGATGAAATTGAAATTATTGCCTAGAACGATAACCCCTTCTCTAATACCATCCAAAATTCCCGATTTAAATTGTTCTGCATTTCTTAAAGTATTCTCTAAATTTTTTTTCTCATTAATATCGCTGATGATACCATTTATCGAGACGATATTATCAAATTCATTTTTTTTGAGTGTGATAGAATCTCTTACCCATAAATATTCAGCTTTTCCTCTGGGCAGTATCCTATATTCAAGAGTAATATTATCGCTAACCGTTGCCAGGTTAAGATTTCTTTGCAAGATGTATTTTTTATCATCAGGATGGATGATACTTAACCATAACGACTTATTACGTTTGAACTCTTTTGGATTATATCCTGCAAGCGTCTTGATATTGGGACTTATGAACTGAAATATTTCCTCGAAGCCACCGTAGTAGAGAACATCGGGAACTGATTGGACTAAATTTTCGATCTTCTCATATTGAGACAGTAAGTTTGAAAATGATTTTGCATTAGCTATTAATGCACCAATATGGAAGCCGATTGACCTTAGTAAATCAGGAGAGTATGAATCGACTTTATTGTATTTTTCAGAACCTAATAAGATAATACCTTCGAGTTCAGATTTTGTCATCAATGGAATAAAGCAGACACTCGATATTTTTGCCTCTTTAAATGTTGATTTATGCGGAAGATAACTTGGATAACTTTGGATGGAAAAATTTAACGGCTCTTGCGTTTTCGTTAGCATGCCACCTATTCCTTCGTTTGCGCTTAACACTTTTAATTTCTCCGCTAAGTGTTCGGAAAAACCCTGCGATGTTTGTAATAATAGGTTGTCATCAACTTTGTTAAAAACGGCTCCGCAATCCCATTCTAAATTATTTAAAATCGTTTTTAGACTTTTAACCGAAATTTCTCTGATATCTAACGACAGGTCATTTTCATTTATAATTCTATCGAGTAGTTGATAATCTTTTTTTCTGAGTTTTAACTCTTCCTCGACTTGAATTTGTGAGCTGATATCCCGATAAAAAATAATTTCGTGTTCTTCGTTATGTAACATAATGGGCGATATCACAGCTTCGATAGGTATAGTTTCTCCTTCGGATTTCATACCTGAGAAACGGAACGTTTTAACTTGAGTTTGTTTGCTTTTTTGTTTTTTTTCAAGATTTCTCTTAAAACCGATAACAAATTTTTCCTGTTCTAATATCTTCTCATCGGAGTCGTATCCGAATAATTGTTTAAAAGCTAAGTTGCAATACAAGAATTTTTCATTTCTGATTAATGAAATAGGTACTGGCGATGCCTCAACAAGTAATTTAAACTTTTCTTCGGACTTCTGCAGTTCTGCAATAAACCTTTTTTGAGATGTGATATCGAGTATGTTGAGCTGTAATATTTTTTTTCTTCCATAAAAGATCGTTGAAAAAGTAATTTCGCAGTCAATTGTTGTTTTGTCGTGTTTGATTAATGATAGTTCTGTTTTATACTGTTCGTTATTTTGAAAGACCTTCTTACCCTTTCTTATTATCTCTCGTTGGTCTTTCTGCGAAAATATCTTTTTTAAATTAAACGATTCCAAATCAATCGATTTACAGCCTACCAATTTACTAAAGCGGGAATTTACATATACTGGAGTTGTTTCATCGTACAATGCGATAGCGTGGGAAGAAGCCTCCAACACATTACGATACTTTTCCTCTTCTTTCTTTAGCGATTCTTCAATTTCTATCCGTTTTGTTATGTCTCGAATAATTCCAAAATACAATCCTTCTGCTAAATAAGATACCGAAATTTCTACGGGAATTAGTTTGCCTGATGATTTTTTAATAAATGAATTAAAGCTGTGCCGGCGTTTATTCTTTAGACTTGTATAAAAACGAAGGGCTGAAAACTTTTTATAATAAGGAAAAAAGTCTATCAAATTAATTTTTTGAAATTCATCTTCTGTTAAACCGAGTAATTCCAATAAGCGCCGATTAGGTAACTTATATTCACCTTTCGATTCAAAAAGAATCATTGATTCGCTACTTCCGATAAAAGATTTACGGAAAACAGCATCCGACAAAAATACGTTTTTCCAATCAGCTTCGATTTTAGATGAAAATAGTTTTCCAAAATTTTGATACGAACTTAAAAATTTCAAGTCCATCTTCAGAGGAGTCAACCGTGGGGTGATGTATTTTTTGCTTCTGTTTATTAATGATCCATAAAGCGTTCCCGCATGTAATACAGTATCGATAGAAACGGATGCTAAATCCTTTAATAATCCTATAGTATTGTTAGAAATATTATTAGAATTGAGTGTTGAAACGAAGAGTGTATTTTTCTTTTTCGTTGCATTAATGATCTCGTTATAAAAGGAGAGAATTTTCTTTTCGTTTTTCAGGGAAGATGTAAAATGTGAAATATCATCCATAAGCAGACAAGTGTTATTCCGATGCTTTCTTAAAAATCGGGTAACTAATGAAATCAAGTTTGCTGATGAAAATATTTTAGACGATAAATCAATAACTTGTGCGTTTGGAAAGGTCGAAATTCTTTCCTTAAAATTGATGTCGTTGCCGATATAAATGATAAAATACTTATTTTCATTCAGATTCTCGATAATTGAGGAGATGACGGGTCTCAATTCTTCCTTAAAAGATGTGATGAAAAGAATCGAGTCTCCACCCTGCAGTCCACCAATGTATTCCTCAAGAAGAGGTAACCTGTTTAGTAAATAATTAGATTTCATTCTTTAAGAATTTAACAAAATTTTGGCAGGATTTCAAATAAAAAAAAAGGCGCCTTAAATTGTTCTTAAG
>JBBINX010000018.1:0-28667 GCA_037443685.1 Ignavibacteriales bacterium | reverse complement strand
ATTTTATCGTTAATCTGGGCAGATTCTTTAAAAACTTCTTCAAAATAATTTCGGAGGAGGTTTAAATACTTTTCTGTTTGTCCGCGATAGAGCCAAACGATAGCAGCGATATTATTAAGCTGCTCAGGCGAGAAATCGAAAATTTTACGTGTTACTTTACGATGAATGTTTCTTACATCTATCATCAGTACCTTATCTTGCATCTCCTTTGGTTTACCTTTATCGAAAAACCAAAGCTCACAAGGAACGGAGCGAGTGTAGAAAAAGTTTGACCGTATTGAGATCATTACATCTACATGACCGGTTTCAACAATTTTCTTCCGAACAATTGCTTCACCATGTCCTGCACTGGATGCCTGAGACGACATAACGAAACCTGTTCGACCTTTTGGATTGAGGTAACTGTAGAAATATGAAATCCACAGGTAGTTACCGTTTGAAACGGCGCCTTTGTTGTTTATACCGGGAAGTCCGAATGGCAGACGCGGATCACTCTTAATTTTTTCGGCATCGACTCCGTCAACATTGAACGGCGGATTTGTCATCACAAAGTCTGCCTTACCGAGCATCTCATGCTGGTCTTCGTAGAATGTATTCCCCTTTTTGATGTTTCCTTCAAGACCGTGAACTGCAAGATTCATTTTCGCAATCTTGATTGTGGTTTCGTTCTTCTCCTGTCCGTAAAATGTAACCATCTTTTGTACTTCTTGTTTACGAGTCTCGAGGAAATGGCTGGTTTGAACGAACATACCGCCCGAGCCGCTTGCCGGGTCGAACACTACACCATGGTCGGGTTCAATTACATTCACTATTGTTTGGACGATTGAAGGTGGTGTGAAAAACTCTCCGTTGTCGTGGGCTCCTTGCATTGCAAATTTCATCAGAAAATATTCATAGATTCTACCGAAAACATCGCCGGAAGCTTTCTTCAAAACATCATCGTTGAAAATTCTAAGCAATGAACATAACAAGTCGTTGCTGAATGCTTCGTAATCTTTTGGAAGGATACCGCGCAAACTTTCATAATCCTTCTCAATCAAATCCATTGCGTGGTTGATCGATTTACCAATGTTTACTTCGCTACGAAGACCAACGAGATATTCATATTGAGATTCTTCACGTAAAAATATCGACCTTCGTTTCGTAAAATCCTCTTTTGTAGCAGGTCGTTTAACGCCAGCACGTGCAGGGAGAGATTGTTCAACTTCTTTAGCAACAATAGAAAAACGATTGTACGCCTGCCGGAGAAATAGAATTCCGAGTACAGGCATGAAATATTCGTTAGAGCCGAGACCGGAGTTTGCTCTGAGCTGGTCAGCAGCTTCCCACAGTCGTTTTTCAAGAGCTTCAATGTTTTGCATAGTGTGAATTTATTATCTTAATTTACTTAATATTATACTCGCAATGTACAAATTGTGATTGTCTATGAGCAGTAAGGCACCCAAAGAATAATAATCATTCAGGTAAAACAGGTTCAAAAATGATAGGTAAAATATATTAAAATGGGGAAATATTCAAGTTTTTAGATCATCCGGGTATAAGAACCTGTAACCAAACAATACAGGACTTTACCAATGGAATACCCCATCCGCACAGTAACCTGGCGTTTCCACGAAACTCGCGAACCAATACCTGAACTTAACGGAAAATCTAAGCTTAGAATACACTGTCCTCAAGATTTTTATTTCCAGTTTTTATCAAATCAGGATTTTCAATATCAATCGAAGCTAAAGTAAATGAGTACAAAAACAATATTAACGAGAACGAACGGGATGCAAAAGATAAAGAGCATGAACTTCTTAACCTGCACAGACGCATTGTTCTTGATAATATGGCTCTCAAACATCTTGACGGAACAAAAATGGAATGGAGAGCTAAAGCAGAGAAAGAATATGAACAGTTGATAAAACTCATTCCGAATCTGTACAAGACTATCAAAGTCGAAGAAGGCGATCTTAGAGCCTGTACTCACAAAATAACAATTAACCATAATTACACATCCTATCACATCGGCGAATTTGAAGTTACAATAAATACGTTTTTTCCCTAATATCAAAAACTTTTTTTATTTAATTATTGGGAAAAGAATAGAAAATTCCTTATACTTTAATCAAATTAAACGATTTATTCGATATGAATAAAAAAGATATTCTAAGAAAAAATTCCCTTTTTTTGAATGTAAAGGATTCTGTTATAGAGGCGATTATTGGTAATCTTTCCGAAAAAATAGTTGACTCTGGGTATCGTATATTCGAAGAAGGCAATATGGGCGAGGAGTTATATCTAATAGGTGATGGTTCAGTTCAAATATCCAAGAAAACAAAAAACAATTTCGAGAGTACATTGAGTGTCCTGTATTCTAACGATTTTTTTGGAGAATTAGAACTGATAAATGGAATGAAGCGTTCGGCTACTGCTGTAGCTCTCGATAAATCTCATCTAATAATAATTAACCGTGATGTTTTTAACTATCTCTTAAAAACATCCAAACCATTTGTACAAAATTTACTTAATACTTTAGCGGAACGGTTACGCGTCCTCGACGAAACATTCGTCGGAGAGTTCGACAGATACACCGAATCAATGAACAGTAAAATAGAAAAACTTCATCGCTTAATAGAAGCGGCTAAAGTAGTTAACTCAACTTTTAATATCGATAAACTACTTTCAATAATTTTAGATATTGCAGTTCGCACAGTGCAGGCAGACAGGGGTACGCTTTATCTAATCGATGAAAATAAACACGAATTATGGTCAAAGGTTCTTCAAGCCGCCGAACTTGTGGAAATTCGATTGCCTATCGGTATTGGTATCGCCGGAAAAGTAGCAGAAACCGGTGATGTCATCAATATATCTGATGCTTACACCGATGAACGCTTCAACCCAGCGATAGATAAAATATCAGGGTATCAGACCAAATCAGTCCTCTGTATGCCGTTGCGGAATAAAGACGGGAAGATTCTTGGCGTACTTCAACTCCTCAATAAAAAAGAAGGTACCTTTATAAGCGAGGATGAGGAATACATTGAAGCCTTTTCAGCACATGCTGCATTAGCTATTGAGAATGCAAATATGGCACACGAAATGATGCAAAGCGAACGCCTATCGACTGTAGGCAGGATGGCAAGCACAATAATCCACGACATCAAAAATCCGATGTCAAACATACGCCTTTATGCTCAAATCCTGAAGAAAAATTTGGTCGATGAAAAATCTATTAAAGTGGCAGATGAAATCATGAAAATGATAGATAGATTTGTTGGGATGACTCAGGAGATACTCGATTTTTCACGCGGCGTTAGCCAGATGAACTTTGAAAAGGTTGAAACCGCTAAATTGATAGACGAAGTCAGTTTCTTTATTGGAAAAAATCTCGAAATAAAAAAGATAGATTTAATTAAAAATATTAATTATGAAGGTGAAATCGAACTGGATTATGATAAAATGTTTAGAGTTTTTTACAATATCATCGGAAATGCGGCTGACGCTATGCCAGAGGGCGGAGTTCTTACCCTACAAGTTTTTAAGGATGATAATATGATCAACTTTGTATTCAAAGATAGCGGTCTGGGTATGACGGATGAAGTAAAATCAAAAATATTCGAGCCGTTTTTCACACACGGCAAAAAACATGGGACTGGACTCGGTATGGCAATAGTAAAGCGTATTGTTGAGGACCATGCTGGGAAAATTGAGATAGAAAGTGAACTGCGGAAAGGTACAAGCATAATAATTAAATTACCTGTGAAAAGGAGTTGAAGATTGTTATGAAAGTAAATATCGGTGGTGCGATTTTGGAAATCGTCCAAGGTGATATAACCGAACAGGACACCGAAGCAATCGTAAATGCTGCGAACAATTTTTTGTGGATGGGCTCTGGTGTTGCAGGAGCGATAAAACGATATGGGGGAGAAGAGATCGAACGCGAAGCAATGGTACAAGCACCCGTCGAAATGGGTGAGGCAGTTATAACATCTGCCGGAAAATTAAAAGCGAAACATGTAATTCACGCTGCGGTAATGGGGCAAGATTTACACACAGATGCAGAAAAAATTAAAACCTCAACATTCAATTCACTCAAATTGGCTGAATTAAAACAAGTCAAGTCGATAAGTTTTCCGGCTATCGGAACAGGCGTTGGGGGCTTTTCAATTTTCCAATGCGCCAATATCATGTTAAACGAGGTGATAAATTTTCTGCAAAACACAAAATACATAAAACTTGTACGGTTTGTTTTGTTCGACAAACAAACATTCGATGCTTTTAATGAAGAGTTAAAACTTCAGTTTTCTACGAAGAGACATTGAAAAAGATTTTAGATTGGGGATTTGGGATTTTAGATTTTTCACCCCTTTTGTATTGAAAATCTGACCTATAATTTTTATAGAAAACATTCTACATATTCTGAATGTAAAAAACATTTCGTAAAATAATAATCCATTTATCCATCATTTTACTTTCTTCTTTTCCGTGCTTCATACAAAAATACAGCGCTGGCGCTAGCTACGTTTAACGAATCGACTTCATCGGTAATCGGAATTTTTATCCGCTCGCTGCAAGTTCCGAGTATTTCTTTTCTTATCCCGCTCCCTTCACTACCCAAAACGATACAAATATTTCCTCTCAAGTCAACCTCGCTAATTGTATGATTGTCGGTGTGTAGGTCAGCGGCTATACATCGCGTCCCGTAACCGCTCGATAATTTTATTAAAGTATTCTTCAAATCGCTGACGTGAATAACAGGCAGCTTAAAAACAGCGCCCATCGACATTCTAACAGAACGCCGCAAATATGGACTGCTTGAAGTCTCTCCGACAATAATTGCTGTAACACCAAAGGCAACACAATTACGAACGATCACTCCTAAATTATCAGAATTAGTTAAACCGTCAACTGCAACAAGCAAGCGCGGTGATTTATATTCTGTTATTATTTCCTCAATCGTGAGAGTCTTAGGAATTCTCCCTACAGCCATTATCCCTTGATGCAAGTCGAAACCAACGATTGTCTCGAGCAGTTTTTTTTCAGCGATGAATATTTTTAAATTCTCATCGACCTTCGGCTTAATCAAATCTTTGATTTCGTCAAACCGTTTATCTGTTAAAAGTAATGAAACAATTTGCAGATTGCTTTGTAACAATCTTTTTACGACTTTTTCGGTTTCGGCAACGAATATTCCTTGGCGGACGTGTTCAGTCGCGCGCCGCATTGTTCTATACGGTTGTAGTTCAGAAACGTCCAACGAATCAATATGAATAATGTTAAACATCGGTTCTTAATAAAGATAACGTTTTGTATTGAATGTTGCTAACTGATGTTACGCAAAGTTCAACTTTTATGAGAAAAATAAACAATTTAAAGAATAATAGAACACGGATGACGCTGATTTTGACTGATTCTCACGGATTTAAATCTGTGTACATCAGTTTAATCTGTGTCATCAGTGGTCTATTTTGTGTTTTGCGCAACATCAGTTGCTAATTAAACCCGAAAATTGCATTAGGATATTTTTAAAAATCTCCAACCGTCATAACTCATTGTTATAGAACAATTTAATTACTGATATTCTAAATGCATTGCATTAGAAATGCGAAAATCTCGAGCATCATAAACTATTCAGCATCAATGTATTAACGGAAGCAACCATTTTCTATTGCATTTTTCGGGTTAAAATTTTCTTGACATCTAATCATATTTTTTGTAATATGTTCAACGCATATCTTGAAAAAAAGCTGGGTTTTCACTTATTCGGAAAAATAGAATGATTTTAGTTATCGATAACTACGACTCATTTACATATAATCTTGTACAACTTATCGAGCAATACTCAAACGATGTCCGTGTTGTGCGAAACGATAAAGTAAAATTAGATGATATCATTAAAATGAAATTATCGCACATCTTAATTTCACCTGGACCCGGAAGACCCGAAAATGCAGGAATCTGTATCGATGTTATTAAATCTTTCGGAAAGTCGGTACCGATACTCGGAGTTTGTCTCGGTCACCAGGCAATCGGATTTGCGTTTGGTTGTAAGATCGTCCGAGCCGAAACCTTAATGCACGGAAAGACTTCAATGATCTATCACGATGGAAAAACGGTTTACAAAGGAATCGAGAATCCGTTCGAGGCGACACGTTATCATTCGCTTATCATCGAACGTGATACTATTTCACCTGAATTAGTCATTACATCCGAAACACAAGACGGAATAATTATGGGTGTTCGGCACAATGTATATCCGATAGAAGGAATTCAATTCCATCCCGAATCAATATTAACACGAACCGGTGAAAAATTAATTTATAATTGGCTAAATGATGACTAAATTCATATCAGCGGAACCAGTAGTTAAACTCGTAAAAGCATTCAACACCCCCTTTAAAAACGCTGTTGCGACGGCAAAAACATGCTATTCGAGTAAAGGTATTATTACAGACCAACAGATTAACGCAACCGTCGAACCGCTCAGCCGTGATATGGAAATTGCCAAAAGCATTTATGAAGCAGGTCATCATACTACGTTTCAACATGCACATTTTCAATTTCGCGTAGAGAATGTTTCTCGACAGTTTGTATGGTCATTTTTACACAGTCATCCGTTTTATAACTCCGAACAAGTCAGCCAAAGATATGTCGAAGTAAAAAACAAAAATTATATCGTCCCGCCGCTTGAGGGTAAAGCCCGTGAAGTTTATGAGCAGACGATTAGCCGACAAATGGATGCATACAAGAAACTAATCGATTTGCTGATACCGATTATTGCCGATGAATACTATAGAATATTTTCGGCGCGCAGAAAATACTCCGATAAATATTCAAAAGAAGTTAAAAAGAAAGCTCAAGAAATTGCCCGTTATGTTCTACCGATTGCCACGTTCACATACCTTTATCATACAATCAGCGGAATAACACTGCTTAGATATCATAGGTTGGCAAATCAATATGACGTGCCAACTGAACAGAAGTTGGTTGTGCAAAAGATGGTTGATGAATTACTTCGTTTCGACCCGCTATATAAACAAATTCTCGAAGAAAGTTTACCGTTAGAGGAAACTCTTGAGTATCAACATCTGTTACATTGCCAAGTTGCAAATGTCTCCACAAGATTTATCACGGAATTCGATAAAAAATTAGACGGAAAAATTTCTAAACTGGTAGATTATAAAAATAATAACGAGAAAACATTAGCCGATTCGGTTCGCGAAGTTCTTGGTTTACCGACAAATGAAATCAGCGACAGCGAAGCAATCGATTTAGTTCTCAACCCTAAAAAGAATCATTTGTTTGGTGAATCGCTTGTATTATCCACACATTCCAAACTTATGCGAACACTTTTTCATCCAACTTATACATTCAGAAAAAAACTGAGCCACACGGCGGATTCACAAGACCAACGACATCGGACGACGCCGGCATCAAGACCAATTTTAACCTCGCATATAACTGATTCACCGGATTATATAACACCCGAATTAATCAAATGTAATGTTCAGGTTCAGCATCTTTATGATGAGGTGATGGAAAAAACTTGGGAAGGTATTAATACGCTGAAGTCGCTCAGTGTTCGAGATGAGTTTATACTTTATCTGCTGCCGAATGCTTTTCCGATCCGTTTTACAGAATCATCCGATTTATTAAACCTGCACCATAAATATGTAATGCGTTTATGTTATAACTCGCAGGAAGAAATCTGGAGAGCTTCACTTGAAGAAGCCGGGCAAATAAAGGAAATCAATCCGAATATTGGAAAACATCTTTTACCGCCGTGCACAATCCGTTGGATTGCGAACTCGACTCCAATATGTCCAGAGCAAGAGTGGTTTTGCGGTGTGAAGGTTTGGAAATTAAACACCGAAGAGTATAAGCGCACTATTTAAAAGCTGTTACTCGTTTGTTGTATTATGTGATTTTATTTTGTATTTTCTAAAACAATTTTATGCTTTTAAAATAATTTTATGCTTTTAAAATAATTTTGTATAAGGAAATTTAAAACTATAATTAGGAAGGGTACTATTATGACAAAAAATCAAAAACTAATTAATTGGGTTAATGAAATGGCAGCCATGTGTCAACCCGATTCCGTTTATTGGTGTAACGGTACAGAGGAAGAATATAACCGGATGGCAAATTCCTTAGTGGAAAACGGGACATTTATAAAACTTAATGGAAATCTAAAACCAAATAGTTATTATTGCCGATCAGATCCGAACGATGTTGCACGAGTAGAAGATCGAACTTATGTTTGTTCAGAAAAACAGATAGATGCAGGACCCAATAATAATTGGAAAGACCCAAATGAGATGAAAGAAATTTTAAAGGGACTTTTTACCGGTTCGATGCGTGGGAGGACGATGTATGTAATTCCGTTCAGTATGGGTCCGATCGGTTCAAAAATTTCTCACGTTGGTGTTGAATTAACGGATTCGCCTTATGTAGTTTGTAACATGAAGATTATGACGAGGATGGGAAAAGCTGCGTTGGATTTTTTAGGAGATGGCGATTTTATTCCATGCCTGCATTCGGTCGGTTATCCGCTGCAACCGGGTCAGAAAGACGTCAGCTGGCCCTGTAACCCAACTAAATATATAGTTCATTTTCCTAAAGACAGAAGTATTTGGTCATTCGGAAGCGGTTATGGCGGGAATGCACTTTTGGGAAAAAAATGTCTTGCCCTCAGGATTGCTTCAATAATGGGAAAAGAAGAGGGTTGGTTAGCTGAACACATGCTGATCGTCGGTATTACAAATCCAGAAGGGAAGAAAAAATATTTTGCAGCCGCATTTCCGAGTGCCAGCGGTAAAACTAATCTCGCGATGTTGCCCCCTACTTTACCCGGATGGAAAATAGAAACCATCGGCGATGATATATCTTGGATGAAATTTGGAACAGACGGACGTCTGTACGCCATTAATCCAGAGGCGGGTTTTTTTGGGGTTGCGCCTGGAACATCAATGGTGACGAATCCAAATGCTATGCGAACACTTACAAAGAATTCAATCTTTACAAATGTTGCTCTTATGGACGATGGAGATGTATGGTGGGAAGGAATGACTGATGATAAACCAAAAAAATTAATGAGTTGGAAGGGAAAAGAATGGACGCCGGAATCGGGTGAAAATTCAGCACACCCTAACGCTCGTTTTACTACTCCCGCTAACCAATGTCCGGTAATTGATCCCGACTGGGAAAATCCAAGTGGAGTTCCAATATCGGCAATACTTTTTGGCGGACGAAGGTCGACTTTTGTGCCTTTAGTTTATGAGTCATTCAATTGGCAGCACGGAGTGTTTGTCGGGTCAATACTTGCATCTGAAACGACTGCCGCCGCAGCGGGTGCAGTGGGTCAATTAAGGATGGATCCTTTTGCGATGTTGCCATTCTGCGGATATAATATGGGTGATTATTTCGCACACTGGCTTGCGATGGGTAAGAGGGGCGATGAAGCATTACTTCCAAAAATCTTCCGCGCAAACTGGTTCAGGAAAGATGGAGAAGGAAAATTTATTTGGCCCGGATACGGCGACAATATTCGTGTCCTTAAATGGATATTCGAACGAGTTGAAGGGATGGAAAATTTTGTTGACTCGCCATTCGGACATTTGCCTGCCCCTGGGAGCCTCAATATCTCAAATACAAATATTACTGAAAATAACTTAAAAAAATTATTCGAAATAGACAGAGAAGAAGGGAGAAAAGAAGTAGAAAGGGTCAGAGAGTATTACAATCAATTTGGAGACAGACTCCCAAAAGCATTAATGGATGAGTTGCAAGCATTCGAAAAAAGGTTAAAATAGTATCAATTCAATGAAGCCCATCATAGACTATAGCGATGGGCTTCAGTTTTTGTTGAGATTGTTATGTACGATCTATGCTATCTATCCGACATCCGCAGAAGGAAGTAGAAAAGCTTTTCCAGATGCTCTGATTTTTACACGCTACGTTTTAGAAGAATTTGATTTGTGTGAACAATATTAAATTATGGAATATTTCATTATCTCTATCGCTGCACTTCTAACTTCCCTGTTGACTTTATTTTCAGGCTTCGGTCTCGGAACATTATTGATGCCCGTCTTTGCAATATTTTTTCCCATAGATATCGCTGTTGCATTAACGGCAGTTGTTCATTTTGCAAATAATATTTTCAAATTGATATTGGTTGGAAAGCATGCTGATAAAAGCGTCGTATTAAGATTTGGTTTACCGGCAATCTTGGCAGCAATAATTGGTGCTTGGGCTTTGCTTTCGTTGTCAGATATGCAACCGCTGTTCAATTATAATATCTTTGCAAAAGAACTGCAGGTAATGCCAATAAAACTTATTATTGCTGTATTGATGGTTATTTTCGCTCTCTTCGAAATTTTACCGAGTTTCGAAAATATCGCATTCGAAAAAAAGTATCTACCCTTAGGTGGAATAATGAGCGGCTTCTTTGGGGGTTTATCAGGCCATCAGGGCGCATTGCGCAGCGCATTTCTTCTCAAAACCGGTTTAGCCAAAGAAAGTTTTATCGGAACGGGAGTAGTAATAGCTTGCCTCGTTGATATAACTCGTCTTTCTGTTTACAGCACACACTTTGCGACTGTAAATGTTCAGGACAATATTGCTCTGTTAATATCCGCGACGGTATCGGCATTTGTGGGTACCTTGTTAGGGAACCGTCTGATAAGAAAAATTACACTGCGCACTATTCAAATTATTGTTTCAATTTTATTGTTCATTATTGCGCTCGGGTTAGGGGCGGGGTTAATATAAATGTACAGGTTCAATATAGTCAAATGAACGTTTTATTTGAATAAGTTCCGAAAATTTTCTAAATTACATAAAAACTATATGCTTATATCGTTCGAAGGTTTAGACTTTTCGGGTAAAACTACACAGATTAGACTATTAGTAGATCGGCTGAAATCTATTGGTTACAATACTACTCTTGTTCGTGAACCGGGCGGAACTCCGATTTCTGAAAAAATTCGCAATATACTTCTCGATAATAAAAATAGTGAAATGACACAAATTGCAGAATTGTTTTTATTCTCAGCAGCAAGAAATCAGCTCATCAATCAAGTAATTCTCCCGTCGATGAAAGATGGAAAGATTGTTATCTGCGACCGATATTATGATTCCACAACAGCTTATCAAGGGTTTGGCAGAGATATTAACATAGAAGCAATTACAAGGATAAACGAGATTGCAACCTCAGGCACTAAACCCGACATCACTTTTTTCATAGATATTCCGATAGACGAAATTACAAAACGATGTTTATCAACGAATGCTTCTATCGATAGAATGGAATCATCAGGTGAGGAGTTCTATAAAAAAGTGAGGCAAGGTTATCTTGAAATTGCAAAGCACGAACCCGAAAGATTCTTCGTCATAGATGGACTTCTAAGCGTCGATACAATACACGAAACAATCTGGAAAATAATAAGCAAGAAGGTATGATATTTTTTAAATGGAGATTATAAAATGAGACATATCATAAAAAACAGAAAAACAATAATTCTTTTCGTATCAATAATCGTTGCATTCACATTAGGATTCACAGTCGCTGATTCGGATTATTTTTTCAGAGTGAATAAAAGTATTGATGTTTTCGGTAAAGTCTTTAAAGAAATTACTTTCAATTATGTTGACGAAATCAACCCCGAAGTTTTCATGAATACGGGTATCGAAGGAATGCTGAAATCGTTAGATCCTTACACTAATTTTATTTCAGCTTCAGAAGTTAGCGATATTGAGCTTATCACAACAGGAAGTTACGGCGGAATAGGCATCACAATTAGTATGCGCGATGGTATGATTGTAATCGTATCATTAATGGATGGTTATACGGCGCAAAAGCAAGGGTTACGTATTGGTGACCAAATCATAGAAGTCGACGGTAAGTCTTTAGTGAATGTAAAACTTGAAGACGTGCGACATCTGACCAGAGGTGAACCAGGAACTGAAGTCCGCGTAAAAGTAGTTCGCGACGGAGACAAGAAACCGCTCGATTTTGTTCTAATAAGGGATGAAATAAAATTAAAAAATATTTCTTATTCTAACTTTATTCAGAATGGGATTGCTATAATAAAATTGGACCGCTTTACAAGATCTGCCGCTGATGAGTTAAGATTAGCAGTAAAAGAACTACAACTGAAGAGCGAAATCAAAGGAATTATACTCGATTTACGAGATAATCCGGGTGGGTTACTCGACGCTGCAGTCAGCATAACTTCTAAATTTGTTTCCAAAGGCAGTTTAATAGTATCAACGAGAGGAAGAAAAACCGGTTCTGAACAAAAATATTTTTCACTTGAAGAACCGATACTTCACGAAATACCGGTAGCGGTATTAATTAATAAAAACAGCGCCAGTGCAAGCGAGGTTGTCGCAGGAGCGATTCAAGATTTAGACCGGGGGATTCTTGTGGGGAGTCGTACTTTTGGAAAAGGGTTAGTGCAGAATGTGGTTCCATTGCCGTATAACCATCAATTAAAACTAACCACAGCAAAATACTATACTCCAAGCGGCAGGTGTATTCAGGAAATTGATTACGTACATAAAGATAAAAATGGATTATTCACGATTACCCCTGATAGTTTGAAGAAAATATTTTTTACACATAAGGGGCGAAAAGTTCAGGAGCTTGGCGGTATTCACCCCGATACGATAGTAGTCGATCCTGACCCAAGTTCATTGTATTTAGAACTGATGCGTAAAGCGATGTTTTTTAAGTTCGCAACACACTACGTTTCCACTCATCGTAAATTGCCAGAGGATTTTTCGGCGAATGGTGATTTATGCACTCAGTTTAAAAATTATGTAAGAGAAAATAATTTTATCTTTGAGAATGAAATAGTGGCAAAAACTGAAGAAGTTAAAAAATTAGCTGAAAAATTAAATTATGATAATGAGATCATTAACGAGCTTCAAGCTTTAAAATTAAAAATCTCAACGGGCAAGAAAAACGCCTTCGAGGAAAATCAGAAGGAATTAGTGAGATCTCTTCGTCAGGAAATTTATAGCAGATATAAAGGTGAGTATGGTAGAATAGAAGCATCTTACATAGACGATGATCAGGTTCAAGTTGCTATCGGAATAATTAGCGATAATAATCTTTATAAGAAAATGTTAAATTTACGATAATAATCGAATGGATTTTTTGACTCTTTTAATTTTGCTTATAGTTGGCTGTATTATCGGATTTCTTGCAGGGTTTTTTGGAGTCGGCGGTGGTGTTATATTGGTGCCTGTGTTAATATTTTTATTTACACATCAGAGTGTAAATAATTCGGTGTTAACCCAATTAGCAATGGGGACAAGTCTGTTAATAGTGATATTCGCTTCTTTTTCAAGTGCGATAAAACACACACATCAGAAAAATGTTTATTGGCGTGCTGTTTTGATTATGGGAATAGCGAGTGTCGTTACAGCTGGATTAGGTTCAATAATCGCTGCAGCTTTGCCAGGAAATGTTCTAAGAATATTTTTTGCTATTGTCGTATTGACAGTTGGTTTGCGATTGTTTTTTGAAAAAATAAAGCAGGATAATTTTGGTGAATTCAGACCTGACTCATGGAAATTAATTCTGATAGGTTCTTTTGTCGGATTTTTGTCGCCGCTAACAGGAGTTGGTGGCGGAGTGTTTTCCATTCCGCTCATGTATTATCTTGCAAATTTCCCGATTAAGCGAGCCATCGGAACGTCATCTGCGACAATAATTATTACAGCGGGTGTAGCGGTAGCAGGTTATATATTAAATGGATATGGCAATACTGAGTTACCTGCACATACATTCGGGTTTGTTGATTATATCCAAGCAATTCCATTAATTATAGGAACTGTTGTTATAGGTCCCTTGGGCGCGGCGACAGCTTATAAAACAAGTTCTTTAATCTTGAGGCGTTTGTTTGCGTTGTTTCTAATTGCAAATTCTGTGTACATGTTTTTTAAATAATCAGAATATATTTTTTATGAACTTCGATGGAATATTGATCGGAATATGTGCGGTCTTCTTAATCTGGTTCGGACACTTTTGGGTCGTTAGATTATTCCAGTGGAAAGGAACTAAATTGTGGGTGCTTCCACTATTATTAGGAATAATTTTTATTGTAGTTTCTTTGTTTGTAGAAGAAACAATGATTTCAGCAATTGCTTCTATAGCAGCGATAACTTTCTTTTGGGGAATAAAAGAATTGTTTGAATATGGCGATAAACATAATCAAAATAAATAAATATTATTAACAATAAACAGGAGAAAAAAATGAGTAAAGAATCTGTCGAATTATTCACTGCTGCAAGGTTAGCAAAGATTTATGGTGTAACCCCATCCGAAATTAAAAAGGCAATTAAAGATAGCAAAGTTAAAGCCGATGCAATCAAAGGTGGCTGTTCATATTACTCGAAAGCCACGATTGAAAAAATTAAAAAAGGATTACCAAGGTAAATTGTTCTCTTTGTTTAATCGGTCTTGATTATAAGTTCTAATTTGCTTATTATCAATGCAAGTAATTGCGATGATTTAAAGAGGGGAAAAATATTCAAATATTATCCAAAAAGATTTAAACTTTTTAAAGAAAAAAAGTTTATGTATCCAAAATACCAAAAACAGATAGAGAATGGACTTCAGAAGGTTATCGTTGAGGATGGAGCTATATATGCAGCAGCCGGTTATATATTAAATGCTGGCGGAAAAAGAATTCGTCCGTTAATCACTCTATTAGCTTGTGAATCTGTAGGTGGAAATTTTAAGCCAGCTCTCAACGCTGCCATTGCTCTCGAACTCCTGCACACATTCACATTAGTTCATGACGACATCATGGATAACTCAGATAAAAGGCGAGGATTAACAACAATCCATAAAAAATGGGATACAGAAACTGCAATTTTATCAGGCGATTTGCTTGCGGGTTTAGCTTTTAAATCGCTCATTAAAACAAATTCTACAGTACTTTGTGAAACTCTCCGTGTGTTTACTCAAGCTTTTATTGATGTTTGCGAGGGACAAGATTTGGATATGGCATTCGGAAAAAAAAATAATGTATCAGTTGCTGAATATTTCAGTATGATTGAAAAGAAAACCGCAGCTATGTTTTCTGCTGCAGCTGAAATAGGTGGAATAATAGGTAGTGGAACGGTACAGGAAATCACTGCTCTAAGAAATTACGGAAAACACACAGGAATCGCTTTTCAGATAAAAGATGATTTATTAGATATGTTAGGCGATGTTCAATCTATCGGTAAACCGATTGGAACAGATATACTCGAAGGTAAAAAAACATATTTACTATTAAACGCATTAAAAATTGCTAAAGGTAATGACCTTAAAGTTTTGGAAAAAATTAAGCGAAGGGAAAAAATAGATTATTCAGACATAGAACCTGTGAGAAGAGTTTATGAAAAATACGGAATCTTCGATAATGCAGTAATAGAAATCAACAACCAGATCACGAAAGCCAAACGTGAATTGAAAAATATCCCGGAAAGTATCGTCCGCAACCTGCTTTTAGAAATTGCTGATAAGATTTAATAAAATAATCAGTATGCACGAAATCGAAGTAATTATTAAAAATAGAGCAGGTCTTCATACAAGGCCCGCTGCAGCATTAGTAAAAACAGCAGCAAAATATAAGTCTGATTTATTTATTTATAAGGACGGTTTAGAAATTAATGGCAAGAGTATAATCGGGGTGATGACATTAGCCGCCGAGCAAGGTTCAACACTCTTACTTCGATTCGATGGAGATGACGAAAAAGAAGCTGCAAAAGCGGTAGTGGAGTTGTTTGAAAAAGGATTTAACGAACTTTAATAGATATGGTAGATGAACAAACAATACAACCAGAGATAATTGTGCGTGGAATTCCTGCAGCACCCGGTATTTCAATAGGACCTGTATACCTTTTCACAAAAGATACTCCTTTACCGGTTGAGAAAGCGTTAAAACCAGAAGAAGTCGAGCAGGAAATTGAACGTTTAAAAGCGGCAATTGCAAAATCGGAAAAAGAATTGACAAAAATTTTAAACTTTGCGAAAGGAAGAATCGGTGAAAGCAAAGCAAAGATTTTTGAAGCCCAAATAATGATTCTACAGGACGCTTTACTGTTAAGTTCGATCATTAAAAGAATTCGTCAAGAACATCTCAACGGCGAATTTATTGTGCACAACGAAATAGGGAAATACGAAAAACTGATGATGATGGCTCACGACGATTATATGCACGAAAGAGCACACGATGTTGACGATTTAAAGAATCGTATCATTAGAAATATGCAAGCGAATAAACTTGTATCGAAGTTCGATTCAGCTGCTATAGTCGTCGCTCATAACCTAACTCCTGCCGACACGATGATATTAAGCCGGAATAACGTTCTTGGTTATGCAACCGATAAAGGCGGAATTACATCACACGCTGCAATATTATCAAGAGCTTTAAAGATTCCAGCAGTACTCGGCTTGGGTGATATTTCGCGTCGTGTAGCAACCGGAAATTTAATGATATTAGACGGTTACAGCGGCACAATACTAATTCACCCGACGGCAGACCAAATTAAGGAATACGAGATAAAACGTGAAACTTATCTACGATTTGCATCAACGCTTGAAAAATTCAAATCTCTTCCCGCAAAAACTAAAGACGGAAGGAAAATAGAGCTTGCGGCAAATATCGAATTTGAAGAAGAACTTGAGCATATAATTTTACAAGGTGCTGACGGTGTTGGTTTGTATCGCACCGAAAGTATGTTGATTGGCAGAGATACAATCCCATCAGAGGAGGAACAATATCAGATATACAAAATGATTGTAGAAAGAGTATATCCACGCAGAGTCATTATTCGCACGTTTGACATCGGTGGCGATAAAATCGCACCTCATACTATTGAAGAAGCTAACCCGTTTCTCGGATGGCGGGGAATCAGGATCTTTCTAGATCATCCTGAACTACTAATGGACCAACTTAGGGCAATTTTCCGTGCAAGCACAAGGAAAAATGTCGCTGTAATGTTTCCTATGGTTTCTACAGTCGAAGAAGTCATCAGGGCTAAAGAGTTTATTGCTAGAGTCAAAGCTGAATTAAAATCGAATAAATTTAAATTCGATTCAAATATTCAAATTGGTGTAATGATCGAAGTCCCATCAGCTGCGGTAACATCCGACATAATCTCTAAAGAAGTAGATTTTTTAAGTATCGGTACAAACGACCTTATTCAGTATCTGATGGCTGTTGACCGGGGTAACAACATCATTTCCGAATTATATCAGGAATTCCATCCGAGCGTTATTCGCACAATCAAACACATTATCGACGCCGGACATCAAAACGGTAAATGGGTTGGTATGTGCGGTGAGATGGCGGGTGACCCGTTAGCAACAATTCTCCTTCTAGGATTGGAGTTAGATGAATTTAGTGTGGTCTCTGCAATCTTGCCCGAAATTAAAAAAATTATTCGGACTGTAACATTTTCAGACGCTCAAAAAATTGCTAAAAAGGTTTTAAAGATGAACACTGCATCGGAAGTACAAACGTTTTTAAAAAGTACGATGCGTAAAATATTCGCAGATATACCTATCGAAAACAATGATAATTAATAAAGGGAAATAATGATAAAAAGTATTTTAAGACGTTATGACAAATCGAATATGTTCAAGCTGCTCACCGGCTTCCCATTACAAATTGAAGATGCTGTTTCATTTGGTAAACAAGCTAAAGTAAAATTAAAAAAATCAGAAATAAAGAATATCGTCGTTACTGGATTAGGGGGTTCTGCAATCGGCGGCGATTTAATACGATCGTATCTGGCAGCGGAACTAAAAATTCCGTTTTTCGTAAATCGTCACTATTTTTTGCCCGAGTTTGTCAATAAAAATAGTTTAGTAATAGTTTCGAGTTATTCCGGTAATACAGAAGAAACAATATCAGCCCACAAAGAAGCTGTAAGAAGAGGCACTCAAGTGCTTTGTATTACTTCGGGTGGTGAAACCGAACGCCTCGCAAAAGAAAATAATCAATCACTGATAAAAATTCCTGCCGGATATCCGCCGCGCGCCGCTTTAGGTTATGCTTTCTTTCCGCTTCTCGTAGTTCTCAGCAAATTGGGATTGATAAAAAATAGAGATAAAGATATCAGGGAAACAATCGCTTTCCTTAAAAAGAAATCGAAAATCTATTCTAATTTGAACACAAATCAGAATAATGCACTAACGTTTGCGCAAACTCTTGCTGATAAGTTACCGTTAGTTTATTCATCTGCAGATGTTTTCGATAGCGTAAACCTAAGATTGCGCGGACAGTTGTGCGAAAACTCAAAAATACTTGCTTTTGGACACACTCTTCCTGAAATGAATCACAATGAGTTAGTCGGCTGGAAAGTGTTAAAAAAACAGATGGCTGATATGTCAGTAATCTTTCTACGTGATAAAAGCGACCATAAACGAGTGCAATTGCGCATGAAGATAATGGAAGGTATTGTAAAAGAATATACCTCAAACATTCTTAATATTTATAGCGAAGGTAATTCTTTACTTACCCGGATGTTTTCGCTAATATATTTGGGTGATTGGATAAGCTATTACTTAGCAATTATTAATAGAGTAGACCCGACTCCTGTCAAAGTAATCGATTATCTCAAAGCAGAGTTGGCAAAAAGTACTATTTAGCAGTACTAAATTGATTATTAAATATAGGCCATTAAATCTAGAATACACCAAAACTCATCCCGATAATATCAAGAACCTCTTTCCCAAAGAATTGGAAATCATGGGAATAAAGATTATTGATGTGGCTTATACCAGCCATAAAACTCTCGGATCATATCTTATTTTAAGTCATTTGAATTTAACTAATAAACGTTTAGGTTGTTATATTAATTTTAATGTGCTAATATTGAATAAGGTATTAAGCGATTTGTTTTATAAATTTAGTAGGATTTAGTATATTAATGCGTCAGTGGTAAAAAACCATGAATGATGAGTAATTACGACAAAAATTTAAATCCTAATAGAAGACGAATATCTCGATGAAGCAGTATTTTATTATATTTATAATAATAATTTTATTATATGTTGAGAGTTCTCAAGCACAGTTTTTTTATTTCGGCCGCAATAAAGTTCAGTACACCGAGTTTGATTGGCAGGTTCTAAAAACGGAACATTTCGATATCTACTATTATATCGAGATGAAAGATTTAGCGGAAAAGGGAGCATACCTTGCTGAAGAATCATACAAACTGCTCGAACAGAAATTCAATCACAACGTACTAGGAAAAATTCCATTAATATTCTACAGCACTCATCTTCATTTCCAACAAACGAACATAACCCCCGGTTTTATTCCTGAAGGTGTTGGAGGTTTTTTTGAGTTTCTTAAAGGACGCGTAGTAATTCCTTACAACGGCTCTATTAAACAATTTCAACACGTTATTCAGCACGAATTGGTGCATGTTTTTATGCACAGCAAAATTAACAGTGTGCTATTCGACTATCGAAAACCCAGTGATAGGTTGCCACCCCTCTGGTTTATTGAAGGTTTAGCGGAATATTGGTCGACAGAATGGGACGAGCAAGCTGATATGATTATTCGCGATGCAGTGTTAAATGATTACCTTGTCCCTTTAGATGAAATCGAAAAGATTTATGGCTCATATTTGTTGTACAAAGAGGGACAAAACATTCTTGAGTACATAGCAGAAAAATACGGTGATGAAAAAATATTACTTCTGATGGAAAATTTTTGGAAAGAAACCAGCTTCGAAAAAGTTTTTAAAATTACTCTGGGTGTCGATTACGAGGAATTCGACAAAGAGTGGATGTACGCAATGAAGAAGAAGTATTACCCATTGCTTTCAGTTTCTGACCCACCGAGCAAGGTTACAACCGAGCTCGTTAGTAAAGGTTTTAATTCAAAGCCGATTTTTTATAAAAGTGTTCAAGAGGATACTTCTCGTGAGGTTTTTTTCGTCGGAAATCATTCTGGCTACACGAATATTTATAAGTTAAATTTAAACGACCCGAAGAGTAAACCTAAACTCGTAATAGAAGGCGAGCGTAGTAACGACTTCGAGGCTTTTCATCCTTTCCAAAGCAAGTTATCTATCTCAAAAGATGGAATTCTCGCTTTTGTTACTAAAAGTGGTGAGAATGATGCGCTTCATTTGTATAATTTGAAGGAAGAAAAGATTATCGAAACACTGCATTTCAAGGAGCTTGTCGGAATTGGCTCGCCGGCTTGGTCGCCCGATGGTTCAGAAATCGTTTTATCTGCTATTGATAAGTCGGGTTACTCCGACCTGTACATCTGGAATTTTAATCAAAAGATTTTAACACGAATTACAAATGATTTATATGACGATCGTGATCCATCTTGGTTTCCAGACGGAAAAAAAATTGTTTTTTCATCAGATCGTACTCCCGCTGGAAAACCGGGAACATACAACCTTTTTACTTACTACTACGAATCTCATGATATAGAATATCTAACTTATGGTACAGAAAATTATTATTCACCTGAATGTTCCCCCGACGGTCAATTCGTTATTTTTGTATCCGATATTGGAGGTTCAAGAAATATTTGGATGATGAAAACAAATCAAACAGAATTTTCCACTGATTCGATAAAAAAAATTACACATTTTACAACTGCAGCATTTGACCCTACATGGGCTGATAGCAACAGAATAATTTTTACAGCTTTCGAGAATTACAGTTTTCCAATTCTTACTATTCCAAATGTTGTTACAATTTTTGATTCGTCGAATGTAGTTAAAGAAAACACTATCGTGCTTACTGATAAAAAGTGGGAACCGATGTCTATAACGGGAGTATCTGAAACGAAATCGCTGAAATATGTTCACGATTATAGTTTAGATATGGCTCAAAGCCAGATTTCCACAGACCCTGTTTTCGGAACTTCCGGTGGTGCCTTTATTGCGCTAAGCGACCTGCTGGGTAATGAACAGTACTACTTTTTAATTTATAACACTGCACAAGATAGGTCGGAACTCTTACATAGTTTTAATTTTGCAATAACGCGAATCTCGTTATCGCAACGGACAAATTATGCATATGGGATTTTCAGATTCTCAGGCAGAAGATACGATTTGACAGACCCAGATTATTTTTATTTCGAGCGTGTTTTCGGGGGATATTTTGTTCTTAGTTACCCATTATCAAAATTTAAAAGAATTGAAACAGTTACTAGCATCAGTAATTCGGAGAAAGAAGTGATTGAAACGGTTCGAGGACGTAAAGCATTGTTTGTTTCAAACGGAATTACATTTGTGCACGACAATTCCTTGTGGGGACCGAGTGGCCCAGTAGATGGAAGTCGTCTGAAAATTACATTCGCATACACAAGCGACATCCAATTTTCAAACGCAAATTATTATTCTTTCATTTTTGATTATAGATATTATCAACGAATCACTCTGCGTAGTGCATATGCGATGCGTTATTGGTTGTTTTACAACGATGGTAAGGAAGCGAGGAGATTTTTTATGGGAGGGAGCTGGGACTTACGCGGATATCCACGTTGGTCGTTACGAGGACAAAAACTTTGGCTTACATCGCACGAGTTGCGATTCCCATTCGTTGACCAGATTTCAGTTAAGTTTCCATTCGTCGGTATTACTCTTGTGGGTTTCCGCGGCGCATTATTTTTTGATGCAGGCAACGCTTGGGATACAGAAAACAGACAAACATTGGGAAGTTTCGGTGGTGGGATTCGATTCAACTTAGGTGGGTTTTTGGTTCTTCGTTACGATTTCGGTAAACGGATTGAGAATAATTTTTCAACCATTCAAAAAAGTTATTTCCATCAATTCTTTTTCGGTTGGGATTTTTAATGAAAATAATCATTAGAAATATTGTGTTTGTGATAGCTGTAACTCTTACCTCAATAAATTGTGCTTTCTACCATCTGGATAAATCTATTTCTCCCAAATCGTCAGATTGGACAATGTATGGAGGTGGAATAAATCGTGCAAATTTGTCTGAAGTATTACTGATTCCTCCTTTAGAACCAAGGTGGGCGTTTGATACAGGTGCAGGATTTGGAACATTTCCATGTGCTGTTTCTGATAGCATACTATTTGTAACAACTCTCAAGGGCGAACTGCACTTGTTAAATATACCGACGGGGAAAGCAATCGGTAAAAAGAAATTTTCTACCCCAATTGTTGGAGGGATCGCATTAGGTTATGGTGTAGCGTATATATCTTTTGTATCCAAAGATATAAGTGTAGGAGAGTTCGACCTGTTTGAAAAGAAATTTAATTGGACGCTTGAATTATCGGGTATCGAATCTTCACCTTTGATCGTCCGTGATCAACTATTTGTTACTACGTCGGATGGTAAATTAGTTGCGATAGATAAGAAGAGCGGTATTATCAATTGGACTTTTTCGGATGCTCCAAAAGGAATTATTAAATCTTCAAGGTCATCACCTTCTTCCGACGGAAAGATAGTCGTTTACGGTAATGATAACGGGGTTCTGTATGCGGTAGACATCGTGAATGGTGAATTAGTATGGTCCTATAAATCTGGGGGAAGCATTACTTCGTCACCAGTATTATATCAAAATATAGTGTATTTCGGGTCATTGGACGGATATTTCTACGCGATTGATATTAGCAATGGTGCATTGATTTGGAAATACGAGATTGGCTCTCCGGTTTATTCTTCCCCAGCAGTATCTGATACGTGTGTATATATTAGTGGAGCAGATGGTGTTTTACGATGTATAAATAACCAGTCCGGAGATTTAATTTGGTCGTTTAAAGCACAAAGTATTATTCACGCAGCACCACTGATATCTGATAAAATTATATACGTAGGGTCCTACGATCAAAATTTTTACGCATTAGATGCTGCTAACGGAAATCTCGTGTGGTCGTATTTATTACCCGGCAGAATCAAGTCTTCTCCTCTAATTTGGAATAATTTTCTGTTTGTGTTTACTGACGATCAGCTCATTACGGCTTTTACAAAAAAGGGCGAGAGACCGTAATGAGATCTTTCCTGAAAATATTCAAAATACTTTTATTATCATTTTTACTGACCGTTTACTTAAGATCGGAGGAAAATAATTATATTTCTCAAATAGTCGATGACTCAACTATTCCGATTTCGGATAGTACAAAACTGAATATTAATTCAAATATCGAAGGTGCAAAAATATATCTCAATGATATCTTTATAGGCAGATGTCCGTTAGTCGATTATAAAGTGCAACCGGGTAGCTATAAAATTAGAGCTACAAATCCGAATGAAAGAAGTTGGTATAGTCAAGTATCGATTGATTCGATAACTTTGAAACCGGGTGAAGTATATACAAAATTTATAGAATTGAAATATACATATTTAATAAACTCACAACCGACAGGCGCAGATGTTTTCAACAAAGATTCCTTAATCGGTAAAACTCCTCTAGTATTTTACACTATATCTGCTTCCGAATTTATCTCATTAAAAAAAGATGGATATAACGATGTTGAGATGATTGTCAAGAAAGCATCTCCAAATGTGTACGTCCAACTTGAATTGGTCAATCCAGTTTCTAATCATATACTTTCACCGTACCTTAACATTGATGGAACATCACTTAAACTCCCGGTTTTTATAGCGGGTGGGAGTACTGTTATTTTCGGAATAAATGCTGCGTGGTTAAAAATCAAAGCGGATAATTATTACACTAATTATCAAATTACTGGTGATAAAGCTATTTTGAAAAAAGTCAAAAGATATGACAGATTGTCGGGAATTTCGTTAACCGCCTGCCAGGTGAGTAATATTTTATTAGCTTATTTATTGTTATCGAAATAAACATTGTGGTGTTTGACATTCACGGGTGTTTTCGATATATTTTATAAAAATTTATAACCATAGGTTTACATAAATGACCAATGCTATGAGTTTTGAAATTAGTGAAGACTTAAAGAAACGTGCCGAGGAGATTAGCCAGAAGGCTGAGGCCGATGAATTACTCCGATTTGGAGAATTAGAGAGGAATGTAGCAGAATTTGCACGAAATAGATACCAGGAATTTTTTAGACAGCACGAAAGCAAATTAATTGAGGCTGAACAACATCGGAAGAATTCGGAAAATGTTTTATTAGAGAGAGAAGTTGCGATACAACCCCTTTTGAAAATTGAGCGGGCAAGAAAAATAGAAATTAGGAAACACAACGAGGAAGAAAGAAAGAAGCAAGAAGAGGAAGACCAGCGTCGCCGGGAAGATGCGGAGCGTCTCAGAATCGAACAAGAGAAGAGTAAATTTGAAGAAGAGCGACTTCGCCAGATTGAAGAAGAGAAAAGAAGACTTGAAGAAGAACGCCGGCTTCGTGAGGAATTAGACCGACGCAGTCAAGAAGAAGAAAAAGCTCGTAGAGATGAAGATGATGCCCGTAAGAAGGAGGAACGTGAGATACGCATTCAAATAATGCTTGATGAAGCAAAACTTCATATGGATAGGGAAGATTATGATCGTGCTTTGATTGAAATCGCTAAAGCTCTTGTGCACGATCCTCATCACGCTGAGGCATTGGCGCTAAGAAAAAAAATAAGAGCTACTTATCAAATTTTTGAACCAGTAGTTGGTGAAAAAAATGAGGTAACGGAAGTTGTCGAAGAAAAAGAAATCATAAAAGCTGATGAAATCAAACTCTCTACTCCCCAGTTTAAAACTCGAAGAAAAATTCCATGGCTCGCTCTTAGTATGGTCGCAGCCGTTGTGGTGGGAATCATAATTTCACAACTTATCCCAATCATATTCCATCCAGTTCCCTCTATAGCAATCAAATCATTTAAAAGCAGCGACGGAATATTAGAGGACGACGTTCTCGGTAAGGCTTTATCTCAAGAAATTTCAAACCGTCTTGCTACCATCCCCGCTTTTCAAACGATGGGTATTGCATCAATCAGGACACTCGAAAATTATTCTACTAATGTAAACAATCTAATTGTTAATGCTGGATTTAATTATCAATTGGAAGGAGTAATATCTCGATCAGAGAAGCAAAGGATTATCGATTTTTCTTTAATAGATTCAGCGAACAACATTATATGGAAAAAACAGATACGAAAAGACGAAAACCGTATAATGGAATTTCCTGTTGAAATATGTAAAGAGATAGCGAATGAATTTCATATTGAAAATCTTGAGAAAAATCAACATGTGTTCAGGGTTTCCTCAAACAACAATACTGCATTTTTGATGTATCTGCGAGGACTCGAATTACTTAATCGGAATACGCTTGAAAGTTGTGAAAACGCGGAAAAATTATTCGATTTTGCTGCTTCTGAAGATAACAGTTTTACCGATGCATTTGCTGCAAGCGGTTACGCTTCGATTTTGAAAATTGAAAATGGTTGGAATAAATCAAAAAAAGTGTTCGATAAAGCCGAAGTTATGCTTCAGCGTGCTGATATTTCCACTTATAAATCGGTACAAACAAAACGTTATCGCGCAATTTTGAATATATTTAATAAAAAGTTCAATGCAGCTAATTCAGAGTTGAACGAGGTAATAATATTAACTCCGAATATTTCGGATAACTATACAGCCATCGGTAAACTTTATATTTTTACAGGAAAATATTCTGATGCCATTGATGCTTTAACTAAAGCTTATAATTTTGATCCATTCAATTATGAAATTATTAAATTAATAACCGCTGCATATCAACTGGAAGAAGAATATTATAATGCATTATCTATTTACAATAGATACTTACCGCTAACGAAAGATAGTTCTGCATACATTAGTAACTATGTAGCAAATGTGATAATGTACGATCCTACGTTGCTTATAAAATATTCATACAGACTTGTTAGAGTCTTCGAAAATTTAATTTACCAAAATCCAAAAGATTACGAAAGCAGATATAAATTAGCTCGTTTATATCAGGGGATAGGACAATCGCAGGATGCGATGCCGCTTTTAATTAATGCTCTTAATCTCGTCGAATTAGAATTAACTAAGAAGCCAAACGATGCTAATCTGGAAATTTATCGTGCATTAATTTACACTCGTATGGGACGATTTGCTGAAGCTGAAAAACTATCACAACGAGCTATCGCTTTGGCTCCGGAGAATCATGAAATTAATTATAAATCTGCTAGGATGTATGCGATACAAGGCGGGCGCAGCGATACGATAAAAGTTTCAGCCCAGCGCAAACGCAATCCCGAACAAGCATTTAGCAAAGCGTTAGATAAATTACAAAAAGCTGTATCATTGCATTATAGTACCGAAGAAATATTGGATATAGATTTCTATAATTTACAAAAGATACCTGAATTTTCTGATGTAATTCGATTAAAAGAAAAATATAATAGAAGATAGAATATGAAAGGTGATAAAACATTAAGTAAGGATGAAAAGCGAAGGATCGCAAGCGATCATCTTAAGACTGCGGATAAATTTTTTAAAGTTGGTGACTATGAAAAAGCTCTTGAATCAGTTAGGTCTGCTATAGAGATAGATCCGCAGAATTTCTACGCCCTTGCATATAAGGACAGGATTAATAATAGAATTGAGCAACAGGAAAACATGGATCAAGCGGATTCTCAAGTCAGCGAAGAGAAGAAATCCGTTGAGGTGATTCGGCAGAAAACACAGGAAGAAGCCCGGCAGCAATTAAAAGACAAAAAACAGCAGGAAATTGACGATGCTAAACGACTAGCAGAAGATGCCCGTAAACAAGCTGAAGAGGAATTGCGTCGTCGAGCTAGTGAACTTGAAATTCTCCGCTATGCAGAAGACGAAGAGAAGCGTAAGTTTGATACTAAAATCAAGAAGAAACAAGATTTTGAAGCGGACGACAGTAGTATAAAAGCCGCCGAAGAAAAACAAAAACGGTTAGCTAAAAGACTTCTTCCCATCGAAGAAGAGCGCCGCAAATTAGAAGAAGAAATTCGTTGGCGTGCTGAAGAAGATGAAAAACTTCGAATCGAAGAAATTAGAAAAGAAGAAGAAGAAAAAAACCGCCGCGAAGAAGCTCAACGCAAAGCTGCTGAAGAAGAAAAACTTCGGAAAGAGGAAGAGCTCAGAAGAGAATCGGAAGCAAAACGCAGACTCGAAGAAGAACGTAAAAAAATAGAAGAAGCGAGACTTCGGCAGGAAGAAGAACGCAAAAGGAGAGAAGAAGAAAAACTTCGACGTGAGGAAGAAGAACGCAAAAGGAGAGAAGAAGAAGAAAAACTCCGACGTGAGGAAGAAGAGCGCCGCAGGATCGAGGAAGAAGAAAGAAGAAAAGCTGCAGAAGAAGCTAAAAGAAAACTCGAAGAAGAACTTCGCCGTAAATTAGAAGCAGAACGTCGCAAGAAACAAGAAGAGGAATTTTTAAAAGCAGCCGAACAGGAAGGTGCTGAACGGGCTAAGAATAAAAAAATAATTAAACATTTAGGTACCGGCAAAGAACTAATTATGATCGGAAAATTTGAGGAAGCTTCGGTGGAAATCGCGAAAGTATTGTTAATAGACTCTAATAATGAAGAAGCTCTCAGGCTCGAGGAACTCTTCAAACAAGAACTAATGAAGTTATGGGAAAAAGATTATGACAAAGCAAAAGTGGTTTCGAAAGATTTTTTATATGAATCTTATAAAAGAACTTTAAAAGATGCCTGGATAGAGGGGGCTCCGACAGTTGAGGAACTGGCATGTATCGAAACTCGCAAAGCTGAGTTAGACATTACGGAAGAGGAACACGAAAAATTCGAACGAGAAATCCAAATACTTAGCTATGAAGAAAATTTACGCGAATACTTACGTAATGGTTCAATCAATCCCGAAGAACAACGCCGGCTCGAAATTATCCGGCAGGAATTGAATATTTCTCCGGATCTGCATCAGCAATTAGAACAAAAAATAAAACAACAAGCATAACTTACCCCATTCAACGCGAAAAGACAGAATCGCATAAGTGAAACATTTTTACGATGCTTTCGTTACAAACCAAAAATCAAAGGAGTTATTTATGAAAATCTTTAAATTACTATTTTTCTTATTTCTTATTTCTGTAAGTGTTTTATATGCTCAAAACGGTTTTACAGATTATCAGTCGCGGAACGACTTTCTTCTTACATCTCCCGGTGCGATGAAATTCGGATTGTACGGCTACGATAATCCTGCATTACTAGCTTACATCCGCCAGCCCGATTTGATGTTCACTTGGTCGGATGCAGCGGGTAAATGGAATGAATTTAATCGTTGGGGGTTGTTTACAGCTGTCCCAAACTTTGGATTTGGTTTAATCCATCAAAAGGTTCTTGATAAATCAGTAACTGATTATCGTATTTCTATGGGAATCGGAGATAAGACAACAAGCTTTGGCATTGCTTTGGGTTGGTCGGGCGGCGATATTCAACATTTCCAGCGGAGGAAAATATTAACATTCGGAACTCTTGTCAGACCAATTCCACACGTATCAATCGGTGCAATGGGGACATTTACAAAAGTAGATAGAAAGGAAGGAGTGATTGATTTAGCAGTTCGACCCTTCGCCAACGAATTACTTACTCTTTTCACCGACTATTCAATTCAGAACTCACAAACCTTAAAACAAGGAGCTTGGAGTTACGGTGCTGTTGTAGAAGCGATTCCGGGTGTTCGCGTTACTGGTCGATATTTCGACGTTCATTCATTCACACTCGGGATTCAATTGAGCTTCGGACGTTTCGGAATATCAAC
>JBBINX010000017.1:0-29995 GCA_037443685.1 Ignavibacteriales bacterium | reverse complement strand
GGTATCAGAGAATTACCGGAAGACGCAAAAGCAATGCTTCTTTTTACAGTCGATCGACCACTTGCTTCAACTGATTTAATTTATTCGTTGATTAAAAAGTTTGGTGAAACTAAAGCGCCAGTTGTATTGCCATTTTTTGGATCACAAAGAGGTCACCCGATAATATTCTCATCATCTGTTTTCAAAGAGTTACTCCGCGCGCCTGAAGATGTTGGAGCAAGAGCGGTTGTCTGGGCGCATCACAATGAAGTAGTTGAAGTATCGACTAATGAGGAAGAAATCTTAATAAATATTGATACACCGGAATCGTATGAAAAATATATATTGAAAAATGAAAAAATTAAAAACCAAAATGGAAAATGACAGACCAAAACGCAAAAATATTTTTGATATTTTCTGCCGATGGCAGATCCGCTTTTGACGGAAATATGTAATTTTAATCTTATGAAGAACATCTTTCAAAATATTATAGATTATTTATCTGAATATGAATCCGGAATTCTTGCAACGATTGTCTGGACTTCAGGTTCTACTCCTGCACCCGCTCAATCTAAAATGCTGCTCGGCATTGAGGGAAACCGGATTGCAGGAACAATCGGCGGCGGATGTGTAGAAGATGCGGTTATGAGAAGAGCGGCTGCAATTCAGGATAAAAATATAGCTGTGATTTTGGATTTCGAATTAAATGACGATGATGCCGAAACCGGATTGATTTGCGGCGGAATTCTCAAAGTTTTAATAGAACCGATAAATATTTCGCACAAACCGCTGTTTCAAAAACTTGCGGAAAGATGCAACGCTGGACTGAAAACTATACTCGTAACTAAAATTGGTAAAGATAATAATTCCGAAAAATCGATTCTTGATAAAGATAACAATTTGCTGGAAGGCGAATTATCTGAAATTACATCGTTTCCTAAAAATGTATTCGAAAAATTTATCCCTGTGATGGAAAATGTCAAGGATGATTTATACATCTGTGAACCAATCGAGGGAAAGTCGCCGCTTTATATTTTCGGGGGCGGGCATGTTGGTAAAGCTGTTTCAAAATTTGCTACCCAGTGCGGTTTCAGTGTTATGATAGTTGACGATAGAATCGAATACGCCAGCCGTGAAAAATTTCCGGAAGCTGACGATACTATATGCTTACCTTTCAGAAATATCTCTGAACATCTGCCAATCGGAGAATCAGCTTTTGTAATTATTCTAACTCGCGGGCATAGCTACGATGAGTTAGTGCTTGAGCAGGTTTTAAAATTCAAACCGAAATATATTGGCATGATAGGAAGTAAACGAAAAGTTTTAGTTTCATATAAAAACCTTATCGCGAAGGGAATCGAAGAAGCGAAACTGAAAAATATATTTGCACCCGTCGGATTAGACATTGGTGCAATTTCGGTTGAGGAGATTGCTATCAGTATTGTTGCTGAGATGGTGAGTGTTAGAAGAAAATCTGAAAAAACGAACATAATTAATTATAAAAAGATTTGGTAAGTTCGACATTAGAATAGGTATAAATATTCTTTCTCAAGGTTCAGTTCACGCAAAGTCCACAAAGCAAGCACAAAGGACGCAAAGATTTATACACAATAAAGGCACAACAATCACAAAGCGCTTGTGTTATACACTTGATTACCGTTGTGCCCTCTTTAGAAATATCGAAATTCCAAAATCTAAAATCTTAAATCTCAAATCTAAATCTCTATTTTGTGTCTAATATTATCGGCAGTCCATCTTTCCCGCTTCCGATGATTACTACCTTTGAATTATTCGATTCAGCAATTTTCATCGTAGCTTCAATCCCTTTCCATCTTAAGAGTGGTTCACTGATTCCTTGTGCTACAATTTTTTGGAAGTTTGAAATCCCCTGCGCTTCGATGGCTTTCCTCTCAGCTTCTTGTTTTTCTTTTTGTAGAACCCATTGCATACGCTGGCTTTCTTGTTCCATACGAAGTTTCTCTTCGATTGCTGCGGTCAGACCAGTTGGCAGAACAATTCGGCGAAGGGGTGTTTTTTCGATACTTATTCCTCTACCCGCTACTTGTGCTTGCAACTCGGTAGAAATTTGTATTGCGAGCAATTCGCGTTCTGATGTGTAAAGGGCTTTAGCATCATAACCTGCTGTAACTCCTCTTGTTACAGATCGGAATTGCGGCTCTAAAATCACTCCCACATAATTCTCACCCACAGTTTTGTAAACTTCGGCGGCTTTATCGGGATTCAGATGGAATAATGAACTTATCTCTAATCCAACGGTCAGTCCTTCTTTTGAAGGAACATCCATAGTTTCTTTAATTTCCTGCGTTTTAACAGACATTTTAATTACACGTGCCATTGGATTCACCATATTAACGCCTGCTTTCAGAGTTGTTTCAGAAACATATCCTAAAAAATCAACCACTCCTACATGTCCTGCTGGGATTACTGTAAATATTTGTGTTAAGGCAAGTGCAAATGCAATTATCGTAATAGTTATTGCTATTCCAGCACTGCTCTGATACGCTCGGTTTCCTTCAGTCTGAAACTTTTGACGGGCAGTTTTCCAAGTAAAAAAAGCAACAATTCCAATGATTAATAATAATATGAATAACATATTTTCTCCTTTCCGCAAAAGGCGGTTTGTTTTTGTTTTATTTTTCATACTAATTTATAAAAGATTATCCTCATTAGCAAAGTTTTCTTTCCTTTGAAATTCTAAAATTTATAATTATCTTCAGTCGTGAATGTAAAAGGTGTAGTAATGAAAATCATTAAAGCAAAGGTTTTACACAAAGGTGATGTTATCGGTATTGCTGCTCCAGCAAGTCCGCCCAGTTCGATTGATGATTTGAATAAAGGGATAAGATATTTGGAACATATTGGATATCGGATTGAAGTTGGCAAACATGTGTATAAAAAATTTGGATATCTAGCGGGAGAAGATAAGTGTCGTGCGGCTGATTTGAATAACTTTATATCAAATCCAAGAGTGAAAGCAATTTTTATGGTCCGCGGAGGTTACGGTTCGCATCGAATATTACAGATGATTGATTATAAATCGTTGAAACGAAATCCCAAAATCATTGTCGGTTATAGCGATATTACGGCTATACAACTTGCAGTATTAAAAAAAATAGGTTTAGTAACGTTTGCAGGTCCAATGGTAGCGCCGGATTTTTCAAAACCGATTTCTGAAAATACCGAAGAATTATTCTGGAGATCGATTACATCGACAAAAAGTGTCGGTGGAATATCAGAGTATCAAAGTGAATCATTCCAACTTATCCATCGTAAAAAAGCGGAAGGAATTTTATTAGGTGGAAATCTTTCAGTAATATCATCACTTGTCGGAACGCCGTATATCCCATCATTCTCTAATTCAATTTTAATTTTAGAGGATATTCAAGAAGCGCCTTATCGTATCGACCGGATGCTCCATCAATTAAAACTTGCAAACAAATTTAAAAATTTATCGGGTGTTGTATTAGGGGATTTCTCGACTTGTAAAGGCGAAGATAACAAACCAACATTCACTCTGCAAGAAATATTTAATTTTGTTTTTAAAAAATATCCTTTGATGTCGAATGCACGTTTTGGGCATATTAAAAATGCGTTAACGATACCGTATGGAATCAAATGCAGAATGGATACTCGCAGGAATGAATTGTTCTTTTTAGAATCAGCAGTTGTTAATTGACTATTCTTCAAAATATCGTTAAATTTGAATTGCAAAAATAGATTTGATAACTTGGCAGACAAATTGAAAATAGCAGTATTTGCCTCAGGAAAAGGTTCGAACTTTCAAGCTATTCATCGAGCGATAAAGGCGAACGAAATCAATAATGCTGAAATTTGTTGTGTTATAAGTAATAACCAGAATTCAGGTGCCTTGCAATATGCAGAAACACACGGTATTACTGCACTACATCTCAACCGGTTGCAATTCGGAACGGATGAAGAATTTAATAACACGATTATGAAAATATTGGACGAGAATCAAGTTAATTTTATAGTTCTCGCAGGTTACTTAAAAAAGGTAGATACTACGATCATAAAAAAATTTAATAAAAGAATTGTAAATATTCATCCTGCACTACTCCCGAAGTATGGTGGAAAAGGTATGTATGGAATGCACGTGCACAATGCCGTTATTGCAAGCGGCGATAAACGTTCGGGCGCAACAGTACATCTAGTCGATGAAGAGTATGACCATGGGCAAATTCTATTACAAGAAACAGTGCCAGTTACTAAGAGTGATACGGCGGAGACATTAGCCCAAAAAGTTTTAAACATTGAACATAAAATATACCCTTTAGCGATCAAACTGTTTGCCGAAGGAAAAATCGAAATAAAAGATGATGAGGTTGTCATTGCCGAATAAAGAAAATGTTGATCTCGTACAAGTTAAACGGGCGCTCATCAGTGTGTCCGATAAAACTGGTTTGGTAGATTTTGCAAAGAAGCTGTTGCAATGGAAAATAGAAATCATTTCAACCGGTGGAACATTAAAGATTTTACAAGATGCAGGAATAGAAGCAAAACCGATATCAGAAATTACAGGTTTTCCGGAAATGCTGAACGGAAGAGTAAAAACGTTGCACCCGAAAATTCATGCAGGTTTATTAGCAGTTCCAGATAATATGTTACATCAAAAACAGTTGTCGGAATTGGAAATCGAACCGATTGATATGGTTGTTATTAATCTTTATCCATTTGAAAAGACAGTCAATAAGCAGAATGTTGGATTGGAAGAAACTATTGAGCAGATAGATATAGGCGGACCTGCGATGCTTCGTTCGGCAGCAAAGAATTATATGTACAAAACAGTAGTCTGCAATTCTGCCCGCTACAATTCAATCGTCGATGAGTTAGAAAAGAACAACGGTGCAATAAGTTATTCTGTACGATTTGCGTTAGCGAAAGAAGTTTTCCAGTACACAGCCCGCTACGATACGATGATTGCAAAATATCTTATAAGTGTCGACGAGGACCAAACGATATTACCCGAAACTTTTTCTATCGTCTTAAGAAAAGTCGATGAATTACGATACGGCGAGAACCCGCACCAGAAGGCAGCGTTATACGGTGATTTCTTCAACTATTTTGAAAAATTACACGGTAAAGAATTATCGTTTAACAATATAGTCGATATACAAGCTGCAGCAGAATTAATAGCTGAATTTGACAAAACGACAGCAATAATAATAAAGCATACAAACCCGTGCGGTGTCGGGTCTGATGAAAAGTTAGTTGAAGCTTATCGAAAAGCATTTGCTACCGACCAGAAATCTGCATTTGGGGGGATAGTAGCTTTGAACAGACCGATAAATATGGAAACGGCGAAATTGATTAATGAAATTTTTATCGAAGTTCTGGTTGCTCCTGAATTTCCTAAAGAAGTATTAGAATTTTTAAGAAAGAAAAAAGACAGACGGCTAATCAGACAAATAAAGCCGGTTGACGATGAAATTAATATTAAAAAAATTGCAGGCGGGCTCTTAGTACAAGAAACCGATAAAGTACGTGTATCAGCTGATCAACTTCAAATTGTAACAAAGCGTTCACCGACTGAAGAAGAAGTTGCTGCAATGCTTTACGGATGGCGAGTAGTGAAACATTTAAAATCGAACGCGATAGTTTTTTCACGACCCGATCGTACAATCGGCGTTGGCGCCGGACAAATGTCTCGTGTTGATTCGGCTCGAATTGCAGTTTTAAAAGCTAAAAAAGCTAAGTTAAATCTTAAAGGTACTGTTATGGCGTCGGATGCTTTTTTCCCGTTTGCTGATAGTGTAAAAGAGGCGATAAAAGTTGGTATCACAGCAATTATTCAACCCGGCGGTTCAATTCGGGACGCCGAAGTAATCGAAGCCGCCGATAAAGCGAACATTGCAATGGTGTTTACAGGAGTTAGACATTTTAAACATTAATTATAAACAAAAAAACAATTTATAAGATGGGAATCTTTTCAATATTTTCAGCCGATTTAGCTATCGACTTAGGAACAGCAAACACATTAATTTTTATGAAGGGAAAAGGTGTTGTGCTTAACGAACCATCTATCGTTGCCTTCGACCGTAATACAAAGAAGATTGTAGCTATCGGTAACGAAGCGCGAGAGATGTTAGGAAGAACTCACCGAGATATTCGAACAATCAGACCGATGAAGGACGGAGTTATTGCGGATTTCGAAATTGCAGAAGGTATGCTACGGGAGTTCATAAAGAAAATCCATTCGAGTTGGCTACCGAGTAGAAGAATTGTAATCTCCGTACCAAGTGGTGTTACCGAAGTGGAGAAAAGAGCCGTTCGTGACTCTGCTGAACACGCGGGCGCAAAGGAAGTTCACCTACTAGCGGAACCGATGGCAGCAGCTATCGGTATCGGCTTAGACGTCGATGCACCAGTTGGTAACATGATTGTAGATATCGGCGGTGGAACAACCGAAATTGCAGTAATCGCACTTTCGGGAATCGTGAACGAAGAATCTATCAGAATCGCCGGTGACGAGATGGATAATGCGATTATTCAATTTTTCAAAAAAAATCACAATATACTCATCGGAGAAAGAACTGCAGAAGCTATCAAACGCGAAGTTGGTTCGGCTATTCAATTAGAAGAAGAAATTTCGATTCAGGTTAAAGGTCGCGATTTAGTAAACGGTATTCCAAAAACGACTGAAGCAACTTCAATTGAAATACGCGAAGCTTTAAACGAATCGGTACAGCAAATAATAGATGCTATCAGACTTACGTTAGAACGAACACCACCTGAACTTGCTGCAGATATTTTGGATAGAGGAATAATGCTCTCGGGCGGCGGAGCGCTACTAAAAGGTCTCGATGAACGTGTCAAGTTAGAAACCAGTTTACCAGCTCACGTTTCTGAAGATCCGCTCACAGCAGTTGTGAGAGGCACAGGAAAAGTATTGGAAAACTTAAACCATTACTCTAAAGTACTAATTAAGAGTAGGAGGTACTAGTTAGGTGACGCAAAACTCGAGAGATAAATTATTGCGAGCAGAACGAAGCAGTCACATCCTTGTAATCATGATGAAAAACAGGATTGCCTCTATAAAAATTGCATTGCAGCAACGATGAAAATAGTTTTTGAGCAACCCGCTTATTAATTCTACAGTGATTAATGCAACGATTAATCAACATAATTATCCAGTTTAAAGAATATTTTCTTCTTAACCTCCTTATAGTTATTTCTTTTATACTTTTAGCTTCAAACGATACTAAACAGATAAAAGCCATACGTTCATATACAGTAGGTTTTATCGGTCTGGTCCAGAATACTATGGCGACGATTCCAAATGTATTTGAACTACAACGAGAAAACGAATTGTTACGAAAGTTGAACATTTCATTATCGGATGAAGTAAACCGGTTGAGAGAAGCAAAAATTGAGAATGAACAACTCAGAAAAATGCTCGAGTTCAAAGAGAAAAGTCAGTATCAACTAGTTTCTGCTGACGTGATAGGTAAAAGTTTACATCTATTGAAAAATACAATTACGCTCAACGCTGGTGAAAAAGACGGAGTGCAAGTCGATATGCCGATAATCTCGGAACAGGGAATTGTCGGACGCGTTGTAGTAGTGAGTTCGAATTATTCTATCGGACAATTGATAATAAACAAAGATTTCCGAACGAGTGTAAAAATTCAGAGGAGCAGGGTAGATGGAATTCTTGCTTGGGATGGCAGCGATTATTTGCTGATGAAAAATGTATCCAAAAAACAGGATGTTCTTCTCGGTGATTTAGTGATAACTTCGGAGTATAGTAGAGTATTTCCCCCACAAATAAAAGTTGGAGTTGTCGCTGAAGTATCTGAAGATGCTGTAAGTCTATTTAAAAATATTAAAATTACACCGATTGTGAACATGACAAAACTTGAACAGGTTTTTGTGATCAAAACAACAGCCGATACTGAACGAGTCGCGATAGAAAATAGATTGAAGAAAAAATGATGAATAAACATATAAAATTGATTTTTATATCAATATTTTTAATTGTCGTTCAGACTACGGTAATTAGGTATCTTACGTTGGAAGGAATAATTCCTGATTTGTTATTAATCTTGATTGTGTACATTTCTATTACACAAGGCCAAATGAGCGGAACGCTTTACGGATTCGGAATCGGATTATTATTCGATCTTATAACCGGCGGTGTGCTTGGAATATCATCATTAAGTAAAGCGATAGCGGGATTTGTCAGCGGTTACTTTTTTAGCGAGAATAAAATTGAGTTGACACTGGGGAGTTATCGTTTTTTACTTATTCTGTTATTTGTTTCATCCATCCACAATTTGATTTATTTTTTGATTTTTGTTCAGGGCAGCGAAATTAATACTCTATATGCTATATCTAACGTAGGGTTAACATCTGCTCTCTACACAACAACTGTTTCTATTCTCATCGTTTTAATATTTGCGAGGAAATATTCTTTAAAAATATGAACGATAATTCGATAAATCAATACGGGAAGAATATATTTTATGTAATATTTACAGTTCTATTCTTAATTTTCGCTGCTAGGTTGATTCAACTTCAATTCCTTTTTCAAGAAGAGTACGGTGTAATTTCAAAAGAGAACAGTATCCGTACCGTTTCGATCATGCCGATTCGCGGATATATCTACGATAGGAACGGAGTTTTAGTAGTTGACAACCGACCTTCATATTCTATTTCTGTTACTCCCGCCGAATTTGATATTAAGAACATCGAATTTCTTTCGAGTATTTTGTTTTTAGATAAACAAGAAATTCTAGATCGGATTGCGCGCGGGAAGAAATACAATAGGTTCGCACCGACACGTGTTAAACGAGATGTTGATTTTCAGACGTTAGCGTTCGTTGAAGAATATGCCGAGAGATTACCAGGAGTTGCTTACCAAATCGAATCCAAGAGGTATTATCCTACAAGCGCAAAAGCGGCGCATTTATTTGGTTACACGAAAGAAATTTCGGACAGACAACTTATCGAGAAAGGGTCATACTACAAACAAGGTGATATTATAGGAGCGACCGGTGTCGAAGGCGGTTATGAAAATTTTCTACGCGGTGAGAAAGGTTATCAATTGATTACTGTTGATGCTAAAGGAAAAATAGTTGGACATTTTAACGACGGAAAAAACGACATACCACTAGTTGAGGGAAATGAACTTGAATTAACGATAGATGCAGGAGTCCAAGCTCTGGCAGAATCGCTCCTCACCGGTAAACGCGGAGCGGTAGTTGCCATTGACCCAAGTGACGGTGGTATAATAGCTCTAGTAAGTAAACCGGATTTTGACCTTGATTGGTTCAGCGGTGTAACTCCAACTGAAATTTGGAAACAACTCAACACCGACGATGCTCGCCCTTTGTATAACCGTGCTACATTAACAAGCTATCCTCCGGGCTCAACATTTAAGATGCTTTTAGCTGCTGCGGCTCTCGATAAAGGTATTATTAACGAAAATTGGAGAATTAATTGCACAGGCAGTTTTAAATTAGGTAATAAAGTTTTTAAAGATTTACACGTTCATGGTTCTACGAATGTTGTAGAAGCCATACAGAGGTCGTGCAACGTTTTTTTCTATCAATTAATGCTAAAGACTGGATTGGAAACATGGACTTATTATGGAAAAGAATTTGGTTTTGGGTCACCAACAGGTATAGATATAATGGAAGAAAACTCGGGTTTACTTCCATCAGTAGAATATTACGATAGTAGATATGGAAAAAATAAATGGACGCAAGGTTATTTGGTTAGCTTGGGAATTGGCCAGGGGGAGTTAGGCGTCTCTCCGCTTCAATTGGCTGGATATGCAATGGTGTTAGCTAATGAAGGGAAGTATTACCAACCGCGAGTTGTAAGTAATATTAAAAACAAAGAGAATAATAATGTTCTAAAAATAACGAGTAAAATGCGCGAACTCAAATTAGCGAAATCGACCTGGCAGCTAATTCGCGAAGGGTTGTACCGTGCGGTTAATGTTCCGGGTGGAACGGGTGGTGCTGCTAAAGTTCCGGGTATTGCCGTAGCTGGTAAAACAGGCACGGCTCAAAATCCCCACGGTAAAGATCACGCTTGGTTTGTCGGTTTTGCACCGTATGAAAATCCGAAGATTGCAATTTGTGTTCTTGTAGAAAATTCTGGTTACGGTGGCGTGTTCGCCGCACCTATAGCTGGGCTATGTATCGAAAAATATATTTATGGTGAAATCATCAGGAATAAAATTTCACAGCAACCCATAATAACTGACTTAAAGGATATAAAGGATTAACCGTGCAAAATTGGTTTGAAGACAAAATTCAGTTAGGTATTTTATTAGCAACGGTCGTTTTAGTGTGTTTAGGCATAATCGCGATTTACTCAGCTACATACGATGCGGGTGCATCTGCATATTTCTACAAGCAAATTATTTGGGCTTGTGTTGGTTTGTTCACGATGCTAGTAGTTATTTTCATACCTTTTCGGACTCTTCAACTTATATCGTATCCTTTGTACGGTATTTCGATATTTTTTCTCGTCGCAGTCCTTGCTTTAGGTAAGTCGATTGCCGGTTCTACGAGTTGGTTTGGTATCGGAAGTTTAGGACTTCAACCCTCAGAGATTACAAAAGTAACTTCGATACTTGCTTTAGCTTCATATTTGTCTGACAAAAGAATAAACCTTCACAAATTTAAAAATCTTGCTGTCGCAAGTGGAATTATTCTCTTACCCGTAACATTGATTTTGCTGCAGCCTGATATGGGCACAGCAATTATTTTTATTTGCTTACTCGTACCTATTCTTTTTTGGGCTGGAGCATCTCACACTTTATTGATTTTTCTCATTGCTCCTGCTCTTACTGCAATAGCGGCTTTATTTGGGACTACACTGTTTCTCATCACTATTATATTATTATTGTTGTTGTTATTCGTCATTAAAGAAAATAAATTTATTTCTGCAATAATTTTTTCGTTTACTGTATTAGTTGGAATTTCTGTTCAGTTTATCTACGGTAGACTTGCTCCATATCAACAAAAACGGATTGATGCATTTCTTGATCCTGCCGGTGACCCACTCGGTGCGGGATATAATGTCATACAATCAAAAGTAGCAATCGGTTCAGGTGGAATTTTCGGAAAAGGTTTCTTGGAAGGAACTCAAACTCAACTGAACTTCATCCCTGCTCAATGGACTGATTTTATATATTGTGTACCGGCAGAGGAATTTGGTTTTATCGGCGCTTTTTTAATTCTAATCCTATTTGCTTATATTCTTTTTAAAGGAGTCCATTTAGCGTCAACCGTAAAGAGTCGTTATGCAAGTTTGGTTTGTATTGGTGTTGTTTCTGTGTTAGCTTCGCACATCATTATTAACATCGGTATGGTCATGGGTATGATGCCCGTAATTGGAGTGCCGCTACCGTTTTTAAGTTATGGTGGTTCGTTCCTTTTATCCTGTACATTTATGGTGGGACTATTATTAAATATGTATTCCAACAGAAAAGAATATTAGAAGGTTATTATGAAATCAACAATCCAATCTAAAAGAGTCTCAGCCAACAAATTACGATGGCGTTGCAATACAAACAAATTAAAGTTTAATACGACAGACGACGTTCAACCAGTCAAAGAAATTATTGGACAAGACAGAGCACTCCGCTCACTGCGTCTCGGTTTGGAAATCAAGCACGATGGGTACAATGTTTTTGTAACCGGATTTTCCGGAACAGGAAGAACAACTACGATCAAGAGGTTGTTGAAAGAGTATACAGTCCAAAAAGTTAAATTGTACGATTATTGTTACGTTTATAATTTCCAAAATCCAGATCAGCCGTTACTCATTAAACTCGATAGCGGACAAGGTAATAATTTTAGAAAAGATATGGATGAATTCCTTGCTGACCTTTTAAAAAACATCCCCGCTATTTTCGAAAGTAAACGCTATCAAGACGAGAAAAAAAAGGTTGTCGAACATTTTCAAGACCGGCAGCGAAGTGTTTTAAAGGAATTCGAGAAAAAAGTTAAAGCAAAAGGTTTTGAAGTTATACAAGTTCAAGCCGGCGCACTGATGAGACCCGATATAGCTCCGGTAATGAATAACGTACCGGTAACTTATGAACAGATCGAAACACTATTGCAGCAAGGACAGATCACGCAAGAGCAAATTGAGAGTTGGATGAAAGAGCGGAAAATCCTGGAATCTCAAATGGAAATAGTATTAAGAGAGATGAGAAATATAGAGCGCAAATTGAATGAAACATTAGAGGAACTTGCGTTCAAGTATATCTTGCCGTTGATCAAGGGGTCGAGCGATGAAATATGTAAGAAATATTCGTGCGAAAAACTAAAAGTATTCTTCGACGAATTAACAGAGCATATACTCTCAAATCTTGCAAGATTCAATCCTACTCAACAACAGCAGTCGATGATGCCCGATGAAAAATCACAACGCTTTGAGGTAGATGAATTTCTTGAATTCAAAGTCAATGTTATTGTCGATAACTCTAAGACAGAAGGAGTGCCGATGATCATTGAGACGAATCCGCGTTTCAAGAATATATTTGGTACTATCGAACGAGAAATCGATAGAAATGGAGTTTGGCGTTCCGATTTTACGATGATAAAAACCGGCTCGTTACTCAACGCTAACGGGGGTTATCTGATTTTATATGCACTCGACACGCTCGTCGAGCCGGGAGTATGGCAAAACCTCAAACGTACGCTGCGTAATCAACAGCTTGAAATTCAATCGGTGGAAGCAGGGTTATTCGGCACGACATCATCCCTCAAGCCCGAACCCATAGAGTTAGATGTTAAAGTGGTGATGATTGGTGATGCATACATATATCATATATTGTATGAAGCCGACGACGACTTCAAAAAAATATTTAAAGTCCGTGCTGATTTTGAAGTTGAAATGAATCTCGACAAATCATCTATCAATAACTACCTATCATTCATGAAAATGATTTGCGATGACGATAAACTTAATGCATTCGATAAATCGGGCGTGGCTGAAATTATCGAATACGGAATTCGTTTAGCCGGAAGACAGACAAAATTAACTACAAGATTTAATATTATCACCGACGTAATGCGTGAAGCAGACTACTGGGCTAAGAAGGATGGTAATGGTGCAGTGTCCGCAAAACATGTGCGTCAAGCTATCGAAGAGCGCATTGAGCGCATTAAGATGGTCGAAGAGAAAATTCAAGAAATGATTTTAGAAGGAACTATCTTGATTGATAGTAAAGGTGTAAAAATCGGGCAAGTGAACGGTCTTTCAGTTTATGATACAGGTGAATACTCTTTTGGTAAACCTTCACGTATAACAGTTACGACTTCGATGGGTAAAAGTGGTGTAATAAATATCGAAAGGGAAGCCGAACTGAGCGGACCTACGCATAATAAAGGAGTATTGATCCTTTCCGGTTATTTGCGACGGATGTATGCCCAAGACAAACCGTTAGCGATGAGTGCCAGTATTGCATTTGAGCAATCATATTCGGGTGTTGATGGTGACAGTGCCTCATCAACTGAAATTTATGCTATCCTCTCGAGTTTGTCGGGCATTCCACTCCGGCAAGATATCGCTGTAACCGGCTCTGTAAATCAAAAAGGAGAAATACAACCAATAGGCGGTGTTAACCAAAAGATTGAGGGTTTTTACAGTGTTTGTAAAGCTCGCGGGTTTACAGGTTCTCAAGGTGTAATTATTCCTCATCAAAACGTACCTGATTTAATGTTGAGACACGATGTAGTAGAAACCGTTCAAGCCGGACAGTTCCATATTTATTCAATTAAAACTATTGATGAGGGAATCGAGATCCTATCGGGATATCCAGCAGGTAAAAAATTAAAATCGGGTTTATTTACAAAAAATTCAGTTCATTACATTGTAGATAAAAAACTTACTGAATATGCTAAACGCTGGAAAGAAATTGAATCGAGCGGGGATTGAATATAAAGAGATGGGAAAAAAAACAGGGTTCGTTTATCACGAAAAATTTTTGGAACACGATACGGGTTTAAGTCACCCCGAAAAGCCAGAGCGGTTACAAGCGATTGTAAATCATCTGCAAGAAAAAGGAGTATGGCAGAAACTGCATCATCTGATAATTGACGAAGCACCACTTGAAGTAATTACTAAAGTACATTCACAGCGCCACGTCCAATTTGTGAAGGAAAGATGCGAGAAAGGATTTACTATTCTCGACCAAGGTGATACTACGGTTTGCGAAAAGTCGTACGATATTGCACTGCTGGCTGCCGGTGGAGTCATCTCAGCCGTCGATACGGTGATGAGCGGTGTTCTCAAGAATGTTTTTTGTGCTATTAGACCACCCGGACATCACGCTGAGACCAATGCACCGATGGGATTTTGCCTTTTTAATAATGCGGCGATCGCTGCTCGTTATGCACAGAGCAAATACAATATACGACGTGTAGCAATATTAGATTGGGATGTACACCACGGGAATGGCACACAAGAGATTTTTTACAATGACCCTTCTGTATTTTATATCAGCATTCACCAATACCCTTTTTATCCCGGAAGCGGTTCTAAATCTGAAAAAGGTGAAGGTGATGGTAAAGGTTTTAATTTAAACTGTCCGATGAGGGCCGGCAGCGGTGAAAAAGAATATCTCGAAGTATTCCGAAAAGAAGTAATTCCCGCTATCGACGGTTTTCATCCACAACTAATGATAATTTCCGCCGGATTCGATGCCCACAAGGAAGACCCGTTAGCGAACATGAATCTTACAGATGATACATATAAAATTATTACCGAAATAGTGGCTGAAACTGCTGAAAAATATTCAGAAGGTAGAATTATTTCCGTACTAGAGGGTGGGTATCATCTTAAAGCTTTAAGTTGCAGCGTGCAAAAACATATCGAAGCATTATTAAAATAAAGAAAAAAAATCAATGTCAAAGAAAGCGATATTTAACAATACGCATCTCGATCTAACGATTACGGGTGTCCAGGTCAGGAAAAGTTTTTCCGAAATATTTTTAATTTTACTATCGTGGTTGATTAAAATAACCTCCTATGCTTTCGGTATCATTGTACTTATTTATGTAATATTTGTTTTGTTGCCGTTTATTCAGGATGCTGAAAAATTTACATTTTTAAATCAAGTCGAAAAATTTGGGAAATTATCTACTGACTTTTTACGTCGGTATATTCCCACTAAAATAAGCGGGCAAGATGTAGCTATCTATATTTTAATTATTGGAACACTAATTTTAAAAAGTTCACTGAGGCGGACATCAGAAAATCTTTTCGACAGGAGCAATTTAGTTTATTTTAAAAGAAAGTACGAGGCGTGGAAAAACCAGCAACACATTAAGAAAGGTTCGGCTGTTACAAACCAGTTAGACCAAAAGTTGTTTGACTTAGAAAAAGCGAAACCTAGAGACAGAGAAGAAATTCTTAAACAATTTATCGAAACGAAGAAGAAATTAGATGCAATGGGACGCGATTTGGCATTCCTTTCGATAGATGTTGTGGATTCGACAAAAATGAAAGTAGGCGAGGAGAAAGCATTTATAGAACATGATTTTAAAGAATTTAAAAGATTTGTTGAAGGTGTGTTAGTTGGCAATGGAGCCTTAAAACAAGCTTGGACTCCCGATGGGGTGATGACATGTTTTGAACGAGTAGACCAGGCAGTAATGGCGGGTAGGCAGGTAATTATTGGACTTGAAGCATTTAATAAAAATATTAAAGCGATGAGAAATGATTTTGCTGTGAGGTGTGGTGTGAATTCTGGTTTCGTTTACTACGACGAAAGTTTACCTCTAGAGGAAATAGCTGATCGAGTTATAGATATTGCAGGTCACTTCCAGAAACATGCAAAGCCAAATACAATCTGGATAACAAAGCTATCAATTGAACCGCTTGCCACTCGCGATGGTTTCCAACCTACTACGGAAGTTGTGGACGGATACGAAGTTTATGAATGGAAAAAAGATTGAGCTATTTGACAATTTTCAATTGTAGTTGTTAATTGACTATTGATTGTTGAATATTCTTAGTTTCTTTCGTCCAAAACAACAACCCGATTGAAATTATCGACAGAATAATGGAGTAAATCATCGTAGCTTCTTTCCCAAAATTATCCCACAATAAACCCGCAATCAATGAGGCGGGAAATGCGCACAGACCAATTACCATCTGGAATCCCCCCAAACAGCTCGCCCTTATTTGTTCAGGACTTAATTCAGCCACAAAAGCTTTTTGAACCGTCTCAAGCGCTCCTTTTTGCAGTCCGTATAAAATAAAAAGTAAGAGGATGAGTAAGAAACTATTTGCGGCGATAAATCCGATGCACACGGTTGCCCACAATGAAAATCCAATAGCGATTACATTTTTTCTTCCATACTTATCAGCTAAATATCCGAATGGATATGATGATAGAGCTGCAGCGACTGTAAATATCAAATAAAGAATCGGAACAGTCTTAATTGTAAAACCAATTTCTTTAGCATAGATGAGTAAAAAAGAATAGCTAAAAGAGCCAATGGAAAATATTGCGCTGACTACCAGAAACAATTTGAAATTATTACTTAAGTCCTTGAAGCGGATCCCTTTGAAAGCACGAATTTTTTCTGCTGGACGTTCCTTAATGAATAACAGTATCAACGCTACACCGATAACAGAAGGTATTGCTGCGATTGCGAAAATAGTTGAGAAACTGAGCGAGTCGACCAACAACAAGCAAACAATAATCCCGATTACGGCACCGAGATGGTCTGCAGTGCGAAGCAAGCCAAAGTTTTTACAGCGATTATGATTAGTAGATATATCAGCAATTATGGCATCGCGCGGTGCACTCCGGATTTTCCCCGCACGGTCGAGAATCCGGAATGGAAGTACCGTCGTCCATGTCACCGATATAGAATATCCGACACGAGAGAATGCACCCATCAGATAACCAAGCCAGATGAAAATCTTTCTCTTATGAATTCGGTCAGATAAATATCCTGAACCCGCTTGAGATAATGAAACTATGGCTTCTCCAAGTCCGTCGAGAATTCCGAGAACTGTCATGTTTGCACCCAGTACACTGCGAATGAACAGGGGCCAGATTGGATAAATCATATCCGAACCCATATCGTTTAAGAATGATGCAGCTGCGAAGGTCTTTATCGTCGATCGCGATTCGTCGTTCGAAGATGTTTGTGATTCCGACATTTCTCTAATTAAATTATTTGTTTAAATATGTCAGATTAATCAATCGCTTTGAAATATTTTCGTTGAAAATACAGGGCTACATTTACAAGACTGATGAGAACCGGCACTTCAACAAGCGGTCCAATTACTGCCGCAAATGCCTCGCCGGAATTAATGCCAAACACCGCAATTGCAACTGCTATTGCTAATTCAAAATTATTACTTGCTGCTGTGAACGAAAGTGTGGCAGTCTTTGAATAATCCGCCCCTATTTTTCTGCCCATATAAAAAGAAACTAGGAACATTATCACGAAATAAATCACAAGCGGAATAGCAATGCGGACTACATCGACCGGGATCTTTACAATGTACTCACCTTTCAACGAGAACATAACAACGATTGTAAATAGAAGCGCAATTAGAGTTATCGGACTGATCTTTGGAATAAACTTTGTATGATACCATTCTTTGTTTTTCAGCTTTATCAATGTGAAGCGCGTAATCATTCCTGCTATGAAAGGAATGCCGAGATAAATAAAAACACTTTCGGCAATTTGCCCGATTGTTATATCAACTTTGAATGATTGCAAACCGAGCCAGTTAGGTAAAACCGTTAAGAATACATAAGCGTAAACCGAAAAGAAGAGAACTTGGAAAATTGAGTTGAACGCAACCAAACCAGCGGCGTATTCTGTATCTCCTTTTGCAAGCTCGTTCCATACTATTACCATAGCAATACAGCGTGCTAACCCAATCATAATTAAACCAGCCATATAATGCGGGTAGTCTTGAAGAAAAACTATTGCAAGAACAAACATTAAGATTGGTCCAATAATCCAATTCTGAACCAGCGATAAAGCAAGGACTTTGACATTCTTGAATACATCGATAAGTTCTTCGTACTTAACCTTTGCTAAAGGCGGATACATCATTAAAATAAGTCCGATAGCAATGGGTATGTTTGTGGTTCCGCTTTGAAATGAATTCCAGAAATTGACTATCCCCGGAAAGAGATAGCCCGAAAAAACACCGACGAACATAGCGAGGAATATCCATAACGTTAAGTAGCGGTCTAAAAACGATAATTTTTTTGTAAGTGTGCTCATCTTCTCTCCTTTAATTTACTTTCTTCATACTCAATCTCGAATTCCCGTTGATTAATAGTTTCCATAACTCGCTTAATCATTTCAGCTGAGTTGGAACAGCCGGCGAAATGCCAAACTTGCACTTTATTTTTTTTCGAATTTATTTTCTCCTAAACTGTAAATTAACCTTCACCCGCCAATGCATTCATCAACCAATGTGTCAGAGTTGATTTCGTAGGAAGTTTACCGCTTAGCACAACTTTGCCGTTGATAACTAAACCGGGTGTGCTAATAATTCCAAAACCTGCTATTTCTTTGAAGTCTGTCACTTTCTGTATATTCGCTTCGATGGCATTTTCAGCAACAACTTCCCTGCAAGGTTTTTCCAGTGTCACACAATTTGTGCATCCTGAACCTAAAACTTTAATCTCTAACATTTTTAATTCCTTATGTTATCTTGATAAAATTTCAGAAAATCTTTCATTATCTGGTCCCGAACTTTTCTGAAGACAGAAAAATTTTCTTCTTCTGTACCAGTTGCTTCGGCAGGATCTTCAAATCCAATATTTAAATGCTTACCAACCCTGCCAAGAAAAACCGGACAAGTTTCTTTAGCATTATCACATACAGTTATTACATAATCGAATGACTCATTTAGAAATTGATTTACCGTTTTAGGATAATTTTTTGAAAGATCGATTCCAACTTCCTTCATCACTTGTATTGCTTTTGGATGAACCTTAGAAGATGGGTCTGTTCCGGCAGAATAAACTTCTAAATCTTGCGCAACAAATTTTAAAAATCCTTCAGCCATCTGACTGCGGCAGGAATTGCCGGTGCAAAGAATCAATATTCGTTTTGTGGGATTATTATTTGATAATTTATGATTCATCTTTCCATCGTTTGTTTTAATTTTTCCGTTTTGATTTTTTGGGATAGATCACACAATAAGTAGTACATGTACCGTCCTTTATCGCTCGCTTTAATTGCATCAGATCCTCTTTTAAATTCGGATTTAGGTCGAAAATGTCTTTCAATTCTTTCATCAACCGTTTTGTTGTTTCATCCTCGGCATTCGCGAGTGAGTAGATAACCCACATTCCTTTCCTCTGATCAACAACCAGACCTGCATTCTTGAGATAAGTGAGATGGCGGGAAACTTTTGGTTGTGAGAATTTTAGAATACGCTGCATATCGCACACACATAATTCACCAGTATGCACAAGGAGGTTGAGGATCCGCAATCGGGATTCATCGCATAATGCTTTAAATAAATTTGCAAGGTTACGCATAAGTTTTTCCTTTTTCAATAATCATCATAAAACTCGGAATATGTAGATCAAACAAAAATAAATTCCTACAATGATAAAAACACCGCCGGTAATTCTCCTTAGCCACAATTCTATCTGGGTGAGTTTATTGAATACCTTACCGACAAGCTGAGCACTGAACGCTATTAAAAAAGAAAAAACAAAAACGGGTAGCGCTGTTCCGATTCCGTAAATCGACGGCAGTAAAATGTTCGATTCATATTTCAACGATAAAGGAATAAGACTTCCGAAGAATAACGCCGCCGAAGTCGGGCAGAAAGAGAGCGCAAAGACCATCCCAAGAAAGCCAGCACCGATCACACCGTTACCCTTTAATCTGTTTTGCATTTTTTCGCTGGCACGGATACCGGGGATAGAAATCGAAAGAAGCTCTAAAAGAAACATCCCGACAATTATCAGTATCGGTCCCAACAATTTGTTCATATATTTTTGTAGTGTGTTTGAAACTTCCGGTATGGCAAGAATACTGGATATCAACACTATCGCGATTATCAGATATGTCAACATCCTGCCAAGTGAATACATCATACCGGATAACAACACCGAACGAGTATTACCAACCTGCCTGCCGACATAAGAGATTGCTGCAATGTTCGTTGCAAGCGGACATGGACTGATACTTGTCAGAATCCCAAGCCACAAAGCCGATAAACCACCAACGAGAAGTGTATCCATTAGGCATTCCCCTGAAGATACGATTTGACTTCTTCTTGTACATAGTGAAGATATGCCTCCTTCATACTAACAAGCTCCCAAATCTTTTCCAAATTCTTCCATCGCTGTTGTTTACCGTTGCGAATTTCGACAATGACGAGGGACTGTGTGTACAGTTGATAATCGTCCTCAAAGTGCTCATTTCCAGCATCTTCTATGTTGATTATCTTCCATTCCAACACTCCTCTCTTAATACCATCAGCAAACGCATTTATTATTGCTTCTTCTTCTTTCCGAAAAATGAAATGCATCAATAAACCTATAACTACGCTGAAAACGATTGCTCCGACAGCACGGGCAATACCCAACTCAATTCCTAACACACGAGCGGTGAGAATAATAGCAAGAACATTAATCGCGGGACCAGAATAAAGGAATACCGATGCCGGTCCGATGCCAGCACCCATCCAGTAGATACCTGCGAAAAGCGGCAGGACAGTGCATGAGCAGACTGCTAGTAATGTTCCTGAAACAGAAGCAACACTGTACGATAAAAATTTATTCGCTTTCGTTCCCAAGTACTTCATTACTGAAGTTTGACTGACAAAAACACCAATCGCTCCCGCAATGAAGAATGCTGGGATAAGGCACAATATTACATGCTGGTGAGCATACCACTTGACAAGCTGCAACGCTTCGTGAATTGCGTTATCGAATCTCTGGTTTCCGATGGGGAGGTAATATAGAAGAAGAAAAATCCCGACCATAAGAACAAGCGGTTTCCATTCTTTTTTCCAATCCATGAACTAATCCAATGATAAGGTTATTTGCATAAGCGAATATGCTAATAGGTCGTGTAAATTACAAATATATCAAAATTTAAGAATTGGGAAGGATGGAGATGGTTTAAAAAATAAAGAATGTTTTGTGGACGCTGCGGGGATCGAACCTGCGACCTCCGCCTTGTAAGGGCGGCGCTCTGAACCAGCTGAGCTAAGCGTCCAATATTTTTATACGAGAGCGGGAGACGGGACTTGAACCCGCGACGTCCAGCTTGGGAAGCTGACATTCTACCACTGAATTACTCCCGCAATATTTATTCTGTATAAAATATAAATAAATTATACATAAATACAAAATATTTTGGCTAACATCAAAAAATATCCTTGAGTAAATAAAGAATAAATATTATGACTGCCAAAGTTAAAAAGATTTTAATAAACACCCAGATTATCTTAAATGGAAGCCAGATAGGAAAGGTTATTAATTTTAAAAGAAGTTTCATTTTTCAATTTCTGATTTTGTCGGTACAATCCACCAAGCGATTATATAACCGATGATAAAAGGAACTAAGCCAGTAGCTAGACCTAAGAAGATAAAAACCAGACGGATTAAGGTAGGGTCTATATCAAAAAATTCACCAATACCACCGCATACACCCGCAATTTTTTTGTTTTGTTCAGATCGAAATAATCTTGTCATATTTTCTCTTTCTAAATATACAATATTTTTAACAATAAGACAGTAAAATGTTACCAAATGTTTCACTCGTGAGGATTAGGGATTATATTGTCAATTTGATTTTATTAATTTTAAATATTATATTATTAGCACTCTTAGATAGAGAGTGCTAATCTATGAATAAATAAATCGAAAAAACATATAAAATATCTATAACTCATTTAAAATCAATAATATAACTAAAGGAGAAATGACATGAAATTAAAACCATTAGCTGATCGAGTAGTAATAAAACCTGAGGTTGCCGATGAAAAGACCAAAGGCGGCATAATACTTCCAGATACTGCCAAAGAAAAACCTGTAATAGGAACAGTTATAGCTGTAGGACCTGGAAAACGTACTGACGATGGGAAAATTCAACCATTAGACGTAAAGGTTGGAGACAAAGTTTTGTATGGTAAATACTCAGGAACCGAAGTAACAATCGATGGTGAAGAGTATTTAATCATGCGTGAAACCGACTTATTTGCAATCGTATAACTAATATAAATTAAGGAGAAAAAAAATATGGCAACTAAAATAATTACTTACAATACAGATGCTCGCGCCGCTCTTAAACGCGGGGTTGATAAATTAGCAGATGCAGTCAAAGTTACATTAGGACCGAAAGGACGCAACGTCGTCATTGATAAAAAATTTGGAGCTCCGACAGTAACTAAAGACGGTGTAACAGTCGCAAAAGAAATTGAGCTTGAAGATTCAGTAGAAAATATGGGTGCTCAAATGGTTCGTGAAGTCGCTAGCAAAACTTCTGATGTTGCGGGTGATGGTACAACAACTGCAACCGTTCTTGCACAAGCGATTGTTCGGGAAGGTATGAAGAACGTTACAGCCGGTGCCAACCCGATGGATTTAAAACGCGGTATCGAAGCAGCGGTTATCAAAGTTGTAGAGGGATTAAAAGAGCTTAGCAAAACGGTCGGCGACGATAAAGAAAAGATTGCTCAAGTTGGCTCTATCTCGGCCAACAACGATAAAACAATTGGTAACCTGATTGCAAACGCAATGGAAAAGGTAGGAAAAGACGGCGTTATTACCGTCGAAGAAGCAAAAGGGACAGAAACCGCAGTAGAATGGGTTGAGGGTATGCAATTTGACCGCGGATATCTTTCGCCTTATTTCGTTACAAATGCTGAGACAATGGAAGCCGAGATGGAAGACCCGATGATTCTTATACACGACAAGAAAATCAGCACAATGAAAGATCTTCTTCCTATTTTAGAAAAAGTAGCTCAAGCCGGTAAATCGATAATGATTATTGCTGAAGATATCGAAGGCGAAGCCCTCGCTACTTTAGTAGTAAATAAGTTGAGAGGTACACTCAAGGTCGCCGCTGTAAAAGCTCCCGGTTTTGGTGACCGACGCAAAGCGATGTTGGAAGATATTGCAGTACTTACCAATGCTCAAGTGATATGTGAAGAAAAAGGATTTAAGTTAGAAAACACCACACTTGCTTCACTTGGTAGAGCAAAGAGAATAACAATCGATAAAGACAACACTACAATTGTTGAAGGTTCTGGTGAATCAAGCGAAATCAAAAAACGCATAAATGAAATTAAGAACCAAATAGAGAAAACAACATCGGATTACGACAAAGAAAAATTGCAAGAGAGATTAGCAAAGCTCTCTGGTGGTGTTGCAGTGTTGAAAGTCGGTGCTGCTACAGAAGTCGAGATGAAAGAAAAGAAAGCACGTGTCGAAGATGCTCTACACGCTACACGCGCAGCGGTTGAGGAAGGTATTGTTCCGGGTGGTGGTGTAGCATACCTTCGTACAATTTCTAGATTGGAAAGCTTAAAACTGGAAAACGATGACCAAAAAATCGGTGTCGAAATAATCAGAAAAGCGCTCGAAGAACCAATTCGTTGGATTGTCAACAACGCCGGTCTTGAAGGTTCGGTGGTAATTAACAAAGTTAAAGACGGAAAAGACGATTACGGATTTAATGCACAAACAGAAAAATACGAAAATTTAATTAAAGCGGGTGTTATCGATCCGACAAAAGTTACTCGTATCGCTCTCGAAAATGCTGCAAGCGTTGCAAGCTTACTATTAACGACAGAAGCTACAATCGTCGAAAAACCTGAAAAGGAAAAGACGATGCCCCCGATGCCACATGGCGGCATGGGTGATATGTACTAAAGTTTCTAAGTCCCATAAGCTTTTGGGACAGAGTATATAATTAAATCTTGTTATACGGGATAAAAAGCCCTGGGGATTTTCCTGGGGCTTTTTTTTTAATACACTTGACAACTCAATATAAATTTCTTATTTTAAATAGCATTTCATATCTGCCCCCCGATCAGGAGATATAATATCTTCTGAATTCAAATAATATACTACTTATTATAGGAGGAAATATCATGGATTCCATCTTCTCAAAAACATTTAAGTCAGGAAAAACAACTTACTTCATCGACATCAGGGAGGCAAAAAACAAATCGAAGTATCTCACAATTTCAGAAAGTAAGCCATCTACTACTGATGCTTCGAAATTTACACGTAATAGTATCATCGTGTTCGATAACAGTATCCAAAAATTTCGGGATGCTCTTGAAGAAGCTATCCTGATGATTAATAAATAGTTATTCAAACATCTCGAACAACCAGTGAACATCGGTAGGATCTAAATATTCTACCTAAGGGATTATTATTGCCTTTACGTAAAATTTTTCTTTTTCAAGATAACTAAGTATATTTCAACTGCTAAAGCACTATGATAATCTACGGTCACATATTGCGTCAACATATAATCCCCTTTTTTTTCTCGCTATTTACATTAATGTCGATCTTCCTATTACAATTCATTATGAAATTTATCGATGATTTAGTCGGGAAAGGATTAAGCGCGTGGGTAATAATTGAGTTGATCGGATTAAATTTAGCATGGATGGTTGTGCTTGCTGTTCCGATGTCAGTTCTAATTTCTGTGTTAATGGCTTTTGGCGGATTATCTTCTCAAAACGAAATTACGGCAATGAAAGCAGCGGGAGTGAGCTTATACAAGATGATGGCTCCCATATTGTTGGTAGCTATAATAATTACGTACTTGACTATCGAGTTTTATAATACTGTATTACCCGAAGCTAATCATAAAGCTAAAACTTTGATGATAGATATCAGGAAGAAAAAACCAACGTTAACATTAAACGCAGGAATGTTCTCACAGGAAGTTTCCGGCTACAGTATTATTGTTAGAAAAATTTTTGAGCATTCAAACGACTTAGAAGGAATAACAATTTACGATTACACAAACCCACCATCGAATGTTGTTATAACAGCAACAAAGGGGCGGATATCTTTTACTCATGACTATAGGAAACTCATAATGGATTTGTCGGGCGGTGAAATACATCAAGCCGACCAAAGTGAAGGCAATCAGTACAGAAGAATCAGGTTCGAAAAACACCGGCTTTTAATGAACACCGAAGGATTTGAACTTGAACGTTCGGCAGAAGGGACTTTCCAGCGGGGTGATAGGGAGTTAAGCGCTCAAGAATTACAAACCTTTGTGGATAGTTTGGAAAAAAAAAATGAAGGATATATTGAACTGATTCGCTCTAATGTATCGAAAGATATTGAAAAAGTTTTCGGGACGGAAAAGGTAGATAATTTTATAAAGCAGATTGGGAAGGCGAACACACGTTCTGGAGTAATATTAAATATTATAAACGATATCCGGTTCCAATCCGGTTCGATGCAAAATAACTTATCGATAATAGATTTTAATCGCGAAAGAATAGATGAATATTTAGTAGAGATATACAAAAAATACTCGATTCCTTTCGCTTGTATTGTATTTGTACTGATTGGGGCACCGCTTGGAATTATGACACGGCGCGGAGGTTTTGGTATCGCTGCAACACTTAGTTTGGGCTTTTTTGTGCTCTACTGGTCGTTTTTAATCGGGGGTGAAAAATTAGCGGATAGAGATATCGTTACGCCATTCATAGGTATGTGGGCGGCTAATATTTTAATCGGTGTTGCCGGAATATTATTAACTATAAGGATGGGAAGAGAAACACCGACTATCAATTGGAGTTTCTTCAACAAATTCATTCCAAAATCACTTCGCACCTCTGAAAATATTTATAATTGATTTGTATGAAAATTTTCGATTATTACATCATTAAACAATTTTTACTCACCACTGTATTTGCGATGGTGGCGATTATTATCATTTTTGTTATCATCGACGGTATGGAGAATTTGGACGATTTCATCGACGGCGGAGCAAGCGGCATGCTCGTGATGGAGTATTATTTATATTTTATGCCAGAAATAATTAAACTAATGATTCCCGTTGCAATGCTTTTGTCTGCACTCTTTACTACGGGAAGGTTATCGGCTCTCAACGAGATCACTGCTATGAAAGCATCAGGTTTGAGCTTGTACCGGTTTATGGCGCCTATTCTGATTTTATCGTTTATAGTAAGTTTAGGTGCAGTATATTTTAACGGCTGGGTTGTTCCCTATACGAATAAACAAAAGTTTACACTCGCACGCGTTTATCTACACAAGTATTTAAGTTATTTATCGAAGTCGAATATTTTCATTCAAGACTCAAAAACCAGAATGCTTTCGATTGGCTATTTCGATGATGTGAAAGAAATTGCTTCCAAGGTTTCGGTCGAAGATTTCTCCGATACAAACCTGACGATAATGAAGACACGTTGTGAAGCAAATCAGATGGTTTGGGATAGTGAGACAAGAACATGGACATTAATGAACGGGACGAGAAGAACATTCAACGGCGATAAAGAAACTTTCGAACATTTTACCGTGTTGGCGATAGGTCGATTAAATTTTACACCAGATGATATAAAAAAGAAACATCAAAAGCCGGATGAAATGAATTATTATGAGTTGAAAGAATTCATTCAAAACCAAAAACGATCAGGTCATGATGTTTCAAGATGGCAAGTAGATTTTTATAGCAAGGTCTCATTTCCGTTTGCAAGTTTTATCGTTGTGCTATTTGGTGTTCCTTTTTCGTCAATAAAAAGACGAAGTGGAGTAGGTGTAGAGTTCGGAATCGCTGTAGGCATTAGTTTTTTATATATGATATTATTGAAAATTAGTCAAGCTTTCGGTTACAACGGCGACCTCAATCCGTTAATTACGGCTTGGTTAGCAAATATTACCTTTTTCATAGCCGGAATTTATGTCTTGTTAAAAGTCCCAAAATAAATTTATTTTAATAAAAACTTATAATGAAGTCCAAAAATGTATCCTAGATCACTTTTATTGTTCGGGCTTTTTCCCACACCGTTTATTTTGGTGAAAGTAAATACCGATTCGATGTATATTTGGCAACGATAGAAAAATATCGCATAAAAATTCCAAAAGAAAAAATTAATTTAAAAACTAATCTTAAAAAATATCCTCTCGATAGAGTGTGAATCGATACTTCAAACTACTCACACGGCAAACGCTCACCTGTTCTGGCGATAACAGAAGAAAATGTTCACTATACAAGAAATGACACAGCGTCCGACTATCGTTTTGTTGTAAGAAAAATGATTCCGTTACCCGATGGTACAATCTTTGGGAAAAAATAAAATGATTACATAAATAAAATTGATGTTCACAAAATTGAAAAATTATTGAAAGAGTACTTAGAAAAGATCGAAAAGCATGCTCAAAGAAAAGTGTTCAAAGAAAAAAATGACATCAACCAGGGTAATCTTTTTCTGATTACATTTGTGCAGGAGATTGGAACGAAAGAAGTATTGCACATAAAACGGACAAACTATCGAAATAAAAGATCGAAATAAAAGAAATCGACACTTTTGAAAAGAGGAATATTTTTTATATATTTATATAAAATTAAAGAGAAAACTAAATTAAATGCGCGCGATTATACCAGTAGCTGGAGAAGGAAGCCGGCTAAGACCACACACTTATACACTTCCTAAAGTTCTATTAAATGTTGCAGGGAAACCGATTATTGGGCATATTTTGGATAAAATTATTCAAGCTGGTTTCGACGAAGCGACGGTTATCGTAGGCTATATGGGGGATAAGATAATTAAATACATAACTTCAAATTATGAATTAAAAGTTGATTTTATTGAGCAAGAAGAACGTCTGGGGTTAGCTCATTCGATATTTATCGCTAAGCAAACAATCGAGGAGAAGCCGATTTTGATTATTTTAGGTGATACTATATTCGACGTCGAGTTAAAACCGGTTTTGAATGGTCAGTTTACTTCAATTGGAGTTAAGTATGTTGAGGACCCACGCAGATTCGGAGTAGCGCAGGTTCAGAACGGAGCCGTCACACATCTAATCGAAAAGCCGATTCATCCGATTTCTAATCTTGCACTTGTTGGACTCTATTGGATTAGAAATACAAAATTACTCATTGACTGCGTTACTGAAATTGTGGAAAAGAATATCCAGACACGAGGGGAATATCAATTAACCGATGCACTACAGATGATGATCGACCGGGATGAAAAAATAACAACTTTTAATGTGGAAGGTTGGTATGATTGCGGGAAACCCGAAACTCTGCTTTCGACGAATAAACATTTGTTAAGTAAACAGAGTACATTTTCAAAGACTAACGGTGTTGTTATTATCCCGCCTGTATTTATTTCACCGAAGGCAAAAATTACTGACTCAATTATAGGTCCTTTCACGACGGTTGCGGATGATGCAGTAATTACAGATTCTATTGTGCGCAACTCTATTATCAGTGAAGAAGCGGGTGTTGAAAAAGCGTTGTTAGATAATTCGATAGTCGGGAATAAAGCGATTGTTAAGGGCGCCTTCCACCGTGTCAATGTAGGCGATTCTTCAGAAATAGATTTCTATTAATAATTAAAAAGGAAAAATATGTCATATTTATTTACTTCGGAATCAGTTTCCGAAGGACACCCAGATAAAATAGCAGACCAGATATCCGATGCGATACTCGATGCAATCTTAAAAAAAGATACTCACGGAAGAGTAGCGTGCGAAACATTCGTATCTACTGGATTAGTTCTGATAGGTGGCGAAATAACAACGTCTGCTTATGTAGATTTTCAGCAAGTCGTTAGAGACGTAATCCACGATATCGGATACACAAAGCACGAATATAAATTCGATGCCGATTCGTGTGCAATAATTTCCACGATTCATAGCCAATCTCCCGATATCGCGCTTGGAGTTGATAAGGGCGGAGCTGGTGATCAAGGAATGATGTTCGGCTATGCTTGTTCAGAAACTACCGAGTACATGCCGATGCCTATCGTTTATGCTAACGCCATTGTTAAAAAATTGGCAACTATCAGAAAAAATGAAAAAGGGACAATGAGTTATCTCAGACCCGATAGTAAGTCGCAGGTAACTGTTGAGTATCTCGGTAAAGTTCCTAAGCGTATCCATACGATTGTAGTATCAACTCAACACGACCCTGGAGTTAATCAAAAACAGATCCGTGAAGATGTTATCAATCATGTTATTAAGAAAGTAATACCCAGCGAATTGTTAGATAAAAATACAATCTATCATATTAATCCTACAGGACGGTTTGAAATTGGTGGACCACACGGTGATAGCGGATTGACAGGTAGAAAAATAATCGTGGATACATACGGTGGAAAAGCTCCTCACGGTGGTGGTGCTTTCTCAGGTAAGGATCCAACGAAAGTTGATCGTAGCGGTGCATATGCGGCACGGCATCTTGCAAAAAATTTAGTCGCTGCTGATTTTGCCGACGAATGTTTAATTCAAATATCATACGCAATTGGCGTCGATAAACCGCTTTCGATTTATGTGAATACTTATGGGACAGGAAAAATCCCCGACAACAAGATTGCTGAATTTATAGATCAACACATTGATATGACTCCGTATGGAATTATCACCAGATTGAAACTTTTACGCCCGATATACAAAAAAACTGCAGTATACGGACATTTTGGCCGCAACGATAAAGATTTCACTTGGGAAAAATTAGATTTAGTTAAATTATTCAAAAAAAAATTAGGTTAGAATCAGAATGGATGATAAGAAAAATAAGTATAAAGTAAAAGATTTAAAATTAGCAAAAGATGGTCAACTTTTAATTGAGTGGGCTGAATCCCGCATGCCTGTTTTAATGGCGTTACGTGAGAAATACAGGAAAACAAAACCATTTAAAGGTTACAAAATCGCCGGTTGTCTGCATGTAACAAAAGAAACCGCCGTACTGGTGAAAACTTTCGTTGAAGCAGGCGCCGAGGTGAGCTGGAGCGGCTGCAATCCTCTTTCCACCAACGATATGGTGGC
>JBBINX010000016.1:0-31621 GCA_037443685.1 Ignavibacteriales bacterium | reverse complement strand
ACCGTCAAACACTTCTGCCGAACCTCTTAGCCAATTCTCCGAGTGTCAGCTTCATCACCGAGGGTCTGCCGTGCGGACAAACATAAGGCATCTGAGTTTTGAAGAGCTGGTCAACCAAAGCACGCATTTCGGATTGGTTCATAGCATCGCCAAACTTGATAGCCGCTTTACACGCAAACGATTTCGCCAGATTATCGCGCGGCTCTAACTTCTGTTCATACTCGTTCTCTTTGTATAAATCTACTAACTCTTGCAGAATTGTCTCTTCACGTCCGGGTTTTACATCGGTCGGTACTCCCTCTAAGATAACAGTGTTCTTCCCGAATATTTTCAACTGAAAACCTAAAAGTTCTAAATTAGGTACTAAATGCTGAACCAACGCAGTATCACCAGCAGAAAATTCCAACGTGTACGGAAATAATAACTGCTGCGATTGAGTATGCGAATTATTAAAGTTTGATACCGTTCGTTCGTATATAATCCTTTCATGCGCGGCATGCTGGTCAATTATCATCACAGCGTCCTCGATTGGAATTATGATGTATTGGTTGTGAATCTGGAAATAATTTTGCTTATCATCTATATTATTTGGCTCTTGAGTTTCTGGCCGGCTCGCCGATTCTGTAAAATCAACTTTCTGAAAAGGCAAACTCGCAATATTCGATGCTTGCAATATTTCACCCGTCCTTCGGTCAACTTGCTCAAAATTTGAATGTGTGTGTTTAAAATTAGACTGCCAACCAAGCCTTGAAACTTCGTCTGTGCCGGAATGCATATGAATAGAAGGAACAAGGTTGTTAGCTGCTAAAGCATCCCTAACCGAGGCACTGATTACATGGTAAACACTACGCTCATCCTGGAACTTAACTTCCATTTTGGATGGGTGGACATTCACATCCACTTTCTGCGGGTCAAGAGTGATGTAGATAATGAAAAACGGGTAACTACCCTTCTCTAACAAGTTTTCGTATGCTTGATGGACTGCATAGTTTAAATTTCTGCTGATTATATATCGTCCGTTCATAAATAAAAATTGGTCCACTCTCGTCTTCCGTGAAAAATCGGGTTTGCTAACAAAACCGCTGACGCGTAGGTTACCGCTTTCGTTTTCGACAGTAATTAAAGAAGAGCCCGCTTTATCGCCAAAAATATCTCGAACTCTATCTTCGATATTTGATTTTTTTAAATTAAAAACCGTTTCATCGCCACTCACGAATTTAATAGCCACATTCGGATTCGAAAGGGCGACACGAATAACAACATCAAAAACATGTTTGAATTCGGTTGTATTGTTCTTAAGAAAGTTGCGTCGTGCTGGAGTGTTGAAGAAAAGATTTTTTACGGTAACAGATGTGCCTTTTTCAAAAGCAGTTTTTGTGGTTTCTTTTATCTCGATACCTTCGACTCTGATTTTAGTAGCGAGGTCGCTTTCTGCGGTACGTGTAATCAATTCAACCTGCGACATCGCTGCGATGGAAGCTAATGCCTCACCGCGAAAACCAAGTGTATGTATATTCTCTAAATCTTCTAAGCTCGAAATCTTACTCGTGGCGTGACGCGTAAAAGCTATTTCGGCATCCGCTTCGCTCATTCCACATCCGTCATCTATTACCTGAATAAAAGTTTTGCCGCCGTCCTTGATGATTATCGTTACCTTTGTTGCGCCAGCATCTATTGTGTTCTCTAATAGCTCTTTTACAACTGATGCGGGGCGTTGCACAACTTCGCCCGCGGCGATTTTACTAGCAAGAGAATCGGGTAAAATTTTTATTTTTCTTTCAATCATATTTTTTATCCAAAAAGAGCATCCACAAATATATTTTTATCGAACGGTTGCAAATCGTCTATCTTCTCCCCCACTCCAACGTATTTCACGGGAATATTCAACTCCTGACTTATCGCAATTACAACTCCACCTTTTGCGGTACCGTCAAGTTTAGTCAATACTAATCCGGTTACTCCCACAGCGGCTGAAAATTGTTTTGCCTGTTGGATGGCATTCTGTCCTGTGGAACCATCAACGACAAGAAGAACTTCATGCGGGGCTTCGGGCATTACCTTCTGCATTACACGTTTAATTTTTTTTAACTCTTCCATCAAATTAACCTTTGTATGTAGGCGTCCTGCTGTGTCGATAATCATCACATCAACCTGACGAGCCATCGCTGATTTTAGAGAATCGAAAGTAACTGCTGCAGGATCGGCTCCATGCGCTTGTTGAATAATTTCTACACCAGCTCTGTTGGCCCAAATTTCAAGCTGTTCATTTGCAGCTGCACGGAATGTATCGGCTGCAGATATCAAAACTTTTTTACCCGATGTTCTGTAATTGTATGCTAATTTTCCAATCGTTGTAGTTTTACCTACACCGTTTACTCCAACTACCATTATCACGTGTGGTTGTTGTTGATGTGGTATGCGGAACGGGTCATCAGAATTATTTAATCCGTTCATTAATAGTTTTTGAATTTCATCGCGTAAAATTTTATCTAACTCAGACGGGGTTTCGTATTTATCTTTTTTAACTCTTTCTTTTATATCCTGTATTATTTTAGATGTGGTTGTAACTCCTACGTCGCCGAGTAAAAGTATCTCTTCCAAATTTTCGAGAAGCTCATCGTCGATTTTACTTTTACTGGTAAGCAGTTTCTGAACTTTAGTGACTAAATTTTCTCGAGTTTTTGCAAGTCCTTCTTTTAATCTGCTAAATTTTAATTTATCGAAAAATCCCATTAATCCTTCCTTGAAATTACTTTAATAAATATTTGTAGATAGACAATAAATGATAAGGTGATGAAAAAAGTACTCATCCATAAAAAAATAATTGATACAGGAGTTAACTGTTCGATGTTCAAAATAGCTAAAATTAAATATAAAGAAATAATTCCGATAGTAATTTTTCCTATCATATTCGAAGCCAAAACGTTCCTTTGGGATGCTTTGAGATACAAGCCACCGCATAGTATAAGAACATCACGCAGTAAAACCACAACAACAAACCAATAAGGAATATGATTTTGAATTGTTAATACAATTGCAACAATGCCAACTAAAATTTTATCAGCTAATGGATCGATTATTCTACCGAATTCAGTTTCCTGATGAAATTTTCTTGCAATAGTGCCGTCTAACTTATCCGTGAGAATTGCTATCAACCCCAATCCGCACACCCAATATTTTGCCCACACCCCATCGCTGAGTAACAGCATTGCTATCGGGATTGTAAGTAGAAGTCTAATGAAACTTAACACATTCGATATCGTCAAGATTTTTTGACTGGATTGTTGTTCAGCATTTATTGTCAAAAATCGTGCTCCTCCTTTTTTGTATCTTTATCTATAGTAATTGGATACTCACCACTAAAACAAGCAGTACAATACCACTCGCCGTTCTCTTTAGGAACTGACTTTAAAACACTATCAAGCGAAAGATAAGCTAAACTGTCCACACCAAGTTCTTCTTTTATTTTTTCGATGTTACCGTTATAGCGATTAGCTATAAGTTCATTCGGCTCGGGAAAATCCATACCGTAGTAACACGGGAAATGAATTGGTGGCGAAGTAACACGAAAGTGCACTTCTTTGGGTTCGGCTTCTCTGATAAGCTTAACAAGTTGGTTTGAAGTCGTTCCACGTACTATAGAATCATCTACTACTACAACGATTTTATCTTTTAAAACACCCTTAACCTTGTTGAATTTTGTTTTAACCTTTACTTCTCTAACGTCTTGTTCGGGCTGGATGAAAGTTCTACCGACGTAATGACTGCGAATCAACCCGATTTCGTATTTCGTCGGATTACCGATTTTGTTATTCCGGCTGACAAAACCAAGTGTGGCTGTGTTGCTTGAGTCAGGAACGTTTATAACTATTATTTTATCTTCTGGATTGTGTGACTTAACAGGATGTTCTTCAGCCAATTCTTTACCGAATCGGCGGCGGATTTTATCCACACTTTCGCCGAAGATATAACTGTCGGGACGCGAAAAGTATATGTATTCAAAAATGCAGTAGTGTGGTTTTGATGGAATATTTTTTAGACGTAAAGATTTCGGTTTGCCTGAGAGTAACGCTTCTTTATCGAATATTTGCACTTCGCCCGGTTTGACTTCGCCGACATACTCAGCCCCAATAATATCGAATGCACAAGTTTCCGACGCGACAATGAACGCACCTTCTAACTTACCAACATTTAGCGGTCGCATACCATGCGGATCGCGAGCCGCTATCATCATCTCGTCTGTCAAAATAACAATCGAATAAGCCCCCTCTATCTGATTTAATGCATCTATAAGCTGCCGAACTTGATCCGAATATTTACTTCGCGCCATCAAGTGGAGAATAATTTCAGTGTCTGAAGTGGTTTGAAATATCGTGCCTAAGTTTTTTAACTCGTTTCTAATTTTTCGGAAGTTGGTAATATTGCCGTTATGAGATATTGCAAGATTTCCACCTTTATAATTTACGGTTAGTGGTTGAATATTCAGCTTGTTGTATGTAGAGCCAGCAGTAGAATATCTGTTATGTCCAATGGCTGCATTCCCTCTTAAAACATTTATCAGAAGCGAATCGTCCTTGAAGACATCGTTTACTAATCCGAAATCTTTATGGACGTGAAACTGCCAACGACACAGAGATTTGTTGAATTCGGAGGTTACAATTCCAGCCCCCTCTTGTCCTCGGTGCTGTAGCGCTTGAAGTCCGTAATAAGCCATAACAGACGCTTTGGGGTGGCCATAAATTCCAAAAATTCCGCAGTGATCTATCGGTTTATCTTTTTGGTGAAAAATATTCATTGCAGTTAAAGATAAGAATTTAATTGGATATTTGCACGGAATAATAAATTTTTTAATTATAGAAATGGGGAGTTAGTTTTCGTAGTGAGTCGTGAAAGGGTGAACGAAGATCCCGCTCCTACTCTGTTCATCCTTTGATGGAGGGGGACAATTCTACTCTTGTCCACCTCTGGCGGATTAGTCCGATTCAAACTAACCGTAAGTATGGTTTAATGTAATTTTGAGCTGCAAATTACCTCTAAGGTTTTAACTCAAATTTCAAATGGCTTAAAAACATACCGCTAAAATTACCGAAATTATAAAAGAAAAAGCAAAATATCCAAATTGGTACATACTCATAAGTTGCTCTTACAACGTTTCAGCTTTAATTCGTTCGTCAGCCAATCGCACCACTCCAAAATGCCATGATTGTTGTAGCAGGAGGTTTCGAAAATTTTTAAATCTGGATTTATTTTAAGCGCATTGTGTTTCGCCAATTCTTTATCGAATTTCAGATATGGAAGTAAATCAATTTTATTCAATATCATCACACAGCTTTTCAAAAACATTGCAGGATATTTTAATGGCTTGTCTTCCCCTTCAGTTACACTCATAATTACGATGCGTGCGTGTTCACCTAAAAAATAAGCTGCAGGACAAACTAAGTTTCCGACATTTTCGATGAATAAAATATCCAAATCGTTAAGAGGTAGTTTTTCGACAGCATCTGCAATCATTCGTGCCTCAAGGTGGCAAGTACCATTAGTTATAATTTGAGCTACAGGAATGTTGAAATTAGAAATTCTATCAGCATCCAAATTAGTCTGGATATCTCCTTCGATTACACCAACCGAGAGAGCAGGTGAAATAAATTTTAGTGTTCGTTCTAATACTGTAGTTTTACCGGAGCCGGGCGAGCTGACTAAGTTAGCTGTGAAAACATCGGCATCGTTAAACCGTTTATGAAGATCGATTGCTATTTCTTCGTTTCTTTTTAATACTTTTTGTTCTATTGTTATTATTCCCATTATTCTACCTCGATGTTTACAATTTCAAATTCGTTACCACTAATAATATCAAATTTCGATAAACCGCATTTAGGGCAGTTGATTTCAAAGTTTTGAAGTATAAATTCGTTAGTGCATTCCCTACATTTTCCGACTATTGGAATACACTCAAAAAATAATAAAGCGTTTTCAGCAACAGTTCCTTTACTCATCTCAGTAAAGTAAAATTGCAGAGAATCGTGATAAATACCAGCAAGTTCTCCGACACGAAGATTTACCTTTTGAATACGAACTCCGTTAGTAAGTTCGGTATTCGATGATATAATTTCAATTATATTCTTGGCTAACGATGCTTCGTGCATTCGTGATTTCCTCAAGGACTAAATCAACAAAATAAGTTAACGCTGTTTCGGCTTTTTCTGACAAACCAACACTATAATCTATTCTGTCCGGTTCGACACCCATAATTATTATTTCGCTCTCGTTGAATTGCTTAAGTGTAATCTGCATCAGTTTAAGGGCTTCGATCACTTTTATTTGATGTGATGATTTTGCATCCGACTCAATTTCTATGTTATGCAGCGGTAAACGATAAATAGTGCCAGCAGGTTGTTTTTGTTTAACAGCATCGAGTACAATTATTTTATTAAAGCATTCATCAAAATTCATTATTCTGTAAATGTCGGTTGCAGCATCAAATAAAACAACATTCTCATAATTTATTCTTTTTCGTAAGTGAGCGAGAGCGATAACACCGATCCCCTCATCTGCCAGTAAAATATTTCCAACACCAACGACTAAAATTTTAGTTTGTGAATTCATTTTTATTTAACTTTCACCTCAACTAAATGAGTAGCACAAGAGATACAGGGATCGTATGCACGTGCTATGTGTTCCAAGCTGTTTCGGATCACTTTTACTGGTTCGTTTATTAAAGTTTCGACAGCTCCACGCATATCTTTTTCGACATTTGCTAAATTCTGTGCGGTTGGTGTGATGATATCGGCATCTAATATTCTTCCCTCATTATCAAATTCATAATAATGATAAAGCGTACCACGAGGAACTTCTATTGCACCGATACCTTGACCGGCTTTAACATTATACTTAATAGGTTCTTCGTGTTCGAGTCCATTCTCTATTAATATCTTAATCAATTGTAAAGAACGTTCGATGGAATGGACCAGCTCAATCATCTGCGCATAATTATTGTTCATCGTGTTATGCGAAGGTAAATTTGGAATCAACTTTTGCTGGGCTTCCTTTGCTTTGCCTGTTAAATATCGATAATTCAAATTTATTCGGGAGAGAGAGCCGACCATGAAGGGCTGACTGTTATACAAACTTTGTTTGGCAGTAGAGTGAGCAACTACTTTTTCGTGGCAAATTTTTCGAAATTCCGAGATAGGCCTTTTAACTCCATCTGAAGTCAATATGTAATCGCCAAGATAGCTGTAACGGTCTTGCCTCGGTTCGAGTGCAGCATAAATGCCGGTATGAGTAGTATATTCGGGGAGGCGGATTTTTGCCAACAGATCAACAAGTGCGTCCGACAATTCAAGTCCCTTTTGCAAATCTGTATTCAGCTTCAGCCATTCAATTTTTGTTGGGATGCGCCCAAATCCACCCACTATAGCATTAATTGGGTGAATGGCTCTGCCACCTATTAATTCTTGAATTGCGTTTCCTAATTTTTTTAGATTTAATGCAACGGTTACTTCAGCAGGGTAATCCTTAACCATTGTAAGCGGTCCTTCATAACCTAATAAATCGGGTAGGACGAGGCATCCGAGGTGCAGAGCGTGGCTCTCGATTGCTTCACCGTGGAGCAGTAAAGATCTTAGAAATTCTGTTCGCGGTGTAACTTTAATACCGAGTGCATTTTCACTTGCCATTTGAGATGTTAAGGTATGTCCTGCTGAACAGATACCACATACGCGCGAAACTATTGCAGACACTTCAGTAAATTTTTTCCCGACTATAAGCATTTCGTAAAAACGTGAGCCCTCAAAAATATCCATATTAACACGAGTAACCTTACCGTTTTCAATTTCGACCTCGATACCCCCGTGTCCTTCAACTCTTCCTAAATGTGGTATTGATATTAATCTGTTTTTTTCCATTCTACTCTCCATTTATTTTTCGGCTAACAATTTTTCTGGAATCCAAGCAGGTGCAGCATACATTGCCATTTTTTGTTCGATATCGTCTTTAGTTATTCCATGAGTTTTAAACATTGTAACGTTTGCATCGTAGTGAACTTCCTCTATTGGTCCGTGGCATCCACCACAAGGTATATTATGGCTTGGGCAACGTGCGTTACAACCGGATAATGTGAGAGCACCGCAGCAGACTTCGCCTCGTTCAATAACGATGCAAGCATTTTCTCGCATTTTGCATTCGCTGCACACCGAAAACTTTAGTATCTCAGGTAAGTTACCCTTCAGCAACGACGTTACGACTTGTAAAAACTGATCCTTCTCAATCGGGCAGCCGGGAAGCTGTATGTCGACTTTAACAAACGATTTAACGGGAAGAGCTGGCATCGAATCAAGGATATTAATCTCTTCGCCACTAACTTCCTTGTTTAAAACATCTTTAGGAATTTGGTTTTTCATCGCTGCAACTCCGCCCCATACTGCGCAAGTTCCTAACGCAACTAACAATTTTGTACGTTTGCGAATTGCTTGCAATGCTTGAAGATCGCGCGATTGAGCTACTACACCTTCAACAAAAGCAATATCTAATTGAATCGAATTATCATTATTTGTTTGCGCCATTTCCCAATCGCGTATATCCAACACATTTGCGAGATAGACTAATTCATCTTCGCAATTGAGGATTGCCAATTGATCGCCAGCGCATGATGTTAATCCGAAAATTCCGATTTTAGGTTTTTTATTCTCCATAGTTGTTTCCATTTTAAAATTCTATTAACTCTGGCATATTTAGAATGTCCCAATAGTTAAATATCGGACCATCGATGCAGGTATATTTATATCCGATGGCGCAATGACCACACTTCCCCACACCACACTCCATACGACGTTCTAAAGACATTAAAATGTGGTCTTTCGAAAAATTTAGTTTCAACAATTTATCTAAGACAAATTTATAAAAGATTGGCGGTCCGCAAACTGCAGCATAAGTATTCTGGACATTCAGATCTTTTACATATTGAAAAAGTTCAGTTACCATTCCAATTTTACCGCGCCACGGATGAGCACCCGGATATTGATACGCCTGTTCAACGCTTAACAGACACTCGAGGTCTGGTCGGCGCATCATCGATTCCATTTCATCTCTAAATAAAACATCATCAGGAGTTTTTGTACCATACATTAAAATAACTCTGCCGAACTGGCTGCGATTATCAAGTATATAATTCAGCAACGAACGAAGTGGTGCCATTCCGAGCCCACCAGCAATTATCAAAATATCGTGCCCTTTCATCTCATCAATGGGGTAACCGTTACCATACGGACCACGAATTCCGACTAATGAATTTTCGGGTAGGTTATAGAGAGCGTTTGTTACCCTTCCCATACGGCGAATGCACATTTCGAGAACACCTTTGCGTGTAGGTGTAGAACTGATGGAAATTGGCGCTTCGCCTGTACCGAGTAATGTGATTTCGACAAATTGACCAGGTTTGTATAAAAATTTTTCGTTTAAAGTTGGGTCTTCAAACCTAAATAAAAATAGGAAATTATCTTCGACCATAGGAATTACACGAACAAGCCGTGCAAGATCGGGCAACATTACGTTTGTTACACGAGCATTTGTTGAATAATTTAAATGAGAATGACGGTCCATTATATTTCTCCTCTTACTTTGTTAAACACTTCGACCACGTGAATTTTTGTTGGACAGTATTGAATACATCTGCCGCAACCTGTGCAACTTGGTTTTCCGTATTGCGATACAAAACCGTTTTGCTTATCATAATATCGATTTTTTACGCGGTCTGCTCTGTTTGCCCGAAAATTATGTCCCCCCGCTACAACAGCATAATCTTTGAACAAGCACGAATCCCACTGACGGACTCTCTCGCCGTTATCAGTCAAAAAATTTTGAACATCATAAATGTTGAAGCATGCACAAGTTGGACACACCATCGAGCAGCTCCCGCAGCATAAACATTTTTTACCTAATTCTTCCCACACCTCACTCTCACGCTGCAACTCGAGTATGTAGGGCAAATCGGATGAATCTAAACTTAATGTGAATTTATTTTTTCTATCTTTCCGGATTGTTAGATATTCGATCGTGTCCTTCTTAGTTACGTCTGTTAATAGATGTTTAAGATCGGTTGATATATCGTCGCCGACACTTGAACCAACCGTAAGTAAGTAAGAAGATTTTAATTCGGATAAGAAAAGATCGAAACCGTCTTCGGTAGCATCGGTAGCCATCGAACGGCAGAAACACTTATCATCGGGCATGCAGCTTAGTCCGATTACTATAACATTTTTTCGCCGTGCAAAATAATATTTATCGGGATAATTCGTTCCGAAGACAATATCCAAAATTTTTAAGCCGTGAATATCGCACGGATGCAAACCGAATAAAACATTTTTTTTATCAGCATCTTCTATCACTTCAGCAAAACCTTTTGTGTTGGTGTAATTAATTACCACTTCTTTCGGTTTGAAAAAATATTTTTTAGGTGGGCAGATAGTTCTCAAGTAATCCATGGCTATCTCTGATATATCTTCCATTGGACCAAAGACGAACGATTGATTGCTTTTTTTCTTGGGGATGTGCACTTCTCCGTAATTTCGCAATCCTTCCATGAACGTCTTGAAATTTGTTTTGGGTAACTTTAGTATTCTCATTTCATTTAAATGTTTTGTTTATTAACAATTTTTTTTTGAATATTTTCAACATATATGCCACTTGAAACTCTATATTAGTAATTCAATTTCAAGGGTTTTAGAATATTATCGATATTATTTTAAATAAAAATAGAGCATTAGTTTTCAATTTTGAGAATGAGTAGGAAATTTAAACACAGTCTCCTTATGTATAAAATATTATTTATATTTTTTTATTGCTCGTTCCTACGCTAGCAGATAAATACACAACTAATTCTTCAATTCTCTCTTGAGTAGAAACAGATAGCTCTTCGGAAAAACCATAATGATACGCAGGAATATGGAACAATATAGTTTCGCTCGGAATTTTGCCATATAAATGTAAACATGTATTCAATAAATTTTGGGGAGACACAACATGTGTATTTAATATACCTGTTGAAATTTCGGGTTGAAGTTTGATTTTAGTAACCTCAGCGACTTCAACACTAGCATCTATAAAATATACACTTTGATAATTCGACATGGTCTCGCTTAATTCGGGTGTTAATTGGTGGATTGATAAAAAATCAAAATGAGGATAATATTTTTTTAGGATACCAACAGCGGCGATTCCTGCTCCATCATCTCCCCGTACTGTATTACCATAACCGATTACTAAAGTCTTATTCATCTTTTTACTTCATCGATTAATTTATTTTCAGCATCGAATAACTGAACGTGCAAAGGCAGTTTTCCTAATAAATGTGTGCTGCACGATAAGCATGGGTCGAAACATCTGATACCCGCTTCAATTCTGTTTAGCATACCTTCAGAAATTTTTGACCCATCTAAATATTGAATAGCGAGTTGCCTGACGGTTCGGTTCATTGCTAAATTGTTTTGAGCTGTTGCAATTAACATATTTACTTTTTGAATAACCCCGTCGCTGTTAACCCAGTAATGATGAAAGAGTGTACCACGTGGAGCCTCACAAAAACCAATCCCTTCTTCACGATTAACCATAGCTTTAGCCCTGATATGCTCACCTAAAATTGTTAGGTCATTAAGTAATTCTTCAATTTTTTCGATTGAGAAAAGAATTTCGATGAGCCGGGCGTAATGATAGAAAAACGAGTTATTCACAGTTCCCGCATCGCCAGAGTATGATTTAAAAACTTTGCGCTCGGTTTCAGCAAGTGGAGTGTCGATATAATCGCATATATTCACACGTGCAAGCGGACCTACACGAAACATTCCTTTCGGATAACCTAACGGTTTATAGTATGGAAATTTAAGATACGACCAAGTTTCAGATATTTCGCCGAAAAATTCTGTGTATAATTTTGGATTGAGTTTATCTGCGGTAATATTTCCATCGCTGTCCATAACACGCAGCTTTCCGTCATAATATTCTAAAGCACCATCATCAGCGACTATGCCGATAAATAATGACCTGAAGTTTCCAAAATTTGGTATATCCTTTGAAAATTTTTTTTGTATGTTTTTTAATGTTTTAATAGCATCTAAAGTTGTTTGTTTTACTTCAGGAATCCAGTTTAATAAGTAGTCTTTTTTAGATGCATCGAACTTTTCGCGAACACCACCAGCAACTGTCCAAGGAGTGTGAATTTTTCGCCCGCCCAATATTTCGATTAACTCTTGCCCAAATTTACGCAGTCGTATTCCTCGTCGTGCAAATTCTTTATGCTCTTCTATCAATCCGAATATATTCCGTTTCATTGGATCAGAGTCGAACCCTAGTAAAAAATCTGGTGATGAGAGATGAAAAAAACTAAGTGCATGAGATTGGATCCATTGTGCCAGTGTTAACATTCGTCGGAGCTTTTCTGCAGTTTCGGGTATAGCGACCGCTAAAATATCGTCACCAGCTTTTGCCGATGTAACAAGATGACTAGCTGGACATATACCGCATATCCGTGATGTAATACCGGGCATTTCCCACATCAGCCGGCCTTCACAAAATTTTTCAAAACCCCGAAATTCATCAACATGGAAACGTGCATCTTTCACATTGTTTTTATCGTCAAGGTGCACGGTAATTTTTGCATGACCTTCTATCCGTGAAACCGGTTTTATTGTAATTATTTTAGACATATTATTTTAACCATATCTTAAATATATTGTCGAAAACACTGGTAATCGTCCTTCTAACAACTCGCATACGGCAAACCAAATTTGATCGGAAGTTGGGGGACATCCATGAATAAAAGCATCGACTTTAATAAATTCGTGCAAAGGGCGTGCTTGAGGCAGCATTTTTGCTATCGTATTATAGTCGTTCGGAACGGTTCCTTCACTTTCAGCTAATTCTATATAGGCTCGATTCAAAATTTCGGTATTGTTAAATTTATTACGCATCGCAGTGACATTTCCGGTTACAGCACAATCGCCAAAGGATACAACATACTTTGAATTTCTTCGTATGATATGAGCAAAGTGCTCATCTTCATCTTTTGATATAGCTCCTTCGACAAGTGTAACATCTATATCATTCGGAAAATCCTTTATATCTATTATTGGTGAAAAAACAAGTTCCATTTTATCGGCAAGTTCAATCAGGCGTTCATCTAGGTCAAGAAACGACATGTGACAACCTGAACAACCGGTTAACCAGACTGTTGCTACTTTTGGTTTTATCATTGATCCTCCCCAATGTTAATCCATTCTCGTTTTTTCCGCGCAGTTACGATGTATTTTAAAAACTCGGGGTGCTTTTCCATTTCAGCAATGGTTGATCCTTTTTCAAACATTGCAGCAGTGGGACAAACAAAAACACATTTACCGCATCCTGTACAACTTTTTGATTTCCCCCATGGCTGATTCAAGTCCGAAATTATTTCACAATTAATTCCTCTGTTTGAAATATCCCAAGTGTGCGCCGCTTCTACTTCGTGACAAACCCGAACACACCTGGTGCAGAGTACACACCTGTTCCGATCGTTCACGAAATCTTTATGAGTTGCATCCAACTCTTTTTTAGGATACAAATATGGAAAACGTACGTAAACTAAGCCGGTTTCGTAAGCTAAATCCTGTAACTCGCAGTTACCGTTCGCCACGCATACCGCACAATGATGGTTGCCTTCGGACGCAAGCAGTCCAATTATCATACGTCGGTATTTTTTTAGCTTGTCTGTGTCGGTACGAATAACCATCCCCTCTTGAGGTTTGGTTGTACATGCCGGTGATAGCTTTGATTGTCCTTCTATTTCTACGACACATAAGCGGCATGCACCTATATCAGATAAACCGTCTAAATGACACAGAGTTGGGATATTAATTCCATGTTCACGTGCAACAGCAAGAATCGATTCATCGTCTTTAGCGCTTAGTTGTTCTCCATTTATAGTAATTGTTAATATTGCCATGATTCGTTCTTACCTCATTTCTCATTTGAAATTTTGCTTGACGGGACATAATTTTCGACAGGCTTCAATAGTTTTTCATACTCATGTCTGAAATACCGGAGCGTAGAAAAAACCGGATTTGGTGCCGATTGACCTAATCCGCAAAGACTTGTATCTTTTACCATTGCACAGAGTTCTTCGAGTAGTTGAATATCTTCGATAGTAGCCGACTTTTTTGAAATTTTATGGAGGAGCGAATGGATGTGTTTCGTTCCTACTCTGCAGGGGATACATTTTCCGCACGACTCATCAACGCTGAATTCCATAAAATATTTTGCAACCTCAACCATTTTTGAAGTTGAATCCATGACTATCATACCACCGCTGCCCATCATTGAGCCGACTGTTGCGAGGGCTTCGTAATCAACCTGTATATCTAAATGTTCAATTGGTATGCACCCACCGGAAGGACCGCCGGTTTGGACTGCTTTGAATTCAGTACCATCGGGTGTGCCACCTCCGATATCAAAAACAATTTTGCGGAGTGTAATCCCCATCGGGACTTCGATTAATCCGGTATTTTTAATTTGACCAGCGAGGGCAAATACTTTTGTTCCCGGACTTTTAGGAGTCCCGATTTTCGAGAACCATTCGCTACTTCGAATAATAATCGGAGCAATATTTGCGAAGGTTTCTACGTTGTTGATTAATGTAGGCATCCCCCACAAACCTTTTTCGGATGGATATGGTGGTCGTGGACGGGGCCGCCCCCTGCGTCCCTCGATCGATCTGAGTAAAGCCGTTTCTTCACCACAAACAAATGCACCGGCTCCGATACGCAAATCAACTCTAAAATTAAAATTCGATTCAAAAATTCTGTTGCCTAATAGTCCCAACCGCTCAGCTAGTTTAATAGCAGTTTTTAATCTTTCAATTGCTAAGGGATATTCAGCTCGTACATAAATATAACCTTGACTCGCCCCAGCAGCGTAACCAGCAATTGCCATTCCTTCTAAAATGCGATGAGGATCACCTTCTAAAATACTACGATCCATAAAAGCGCCTGGGTCACCTTCGTCGGCGTTACAAATTACAAACTTTCTTTCGCTTACTGCTTTGCGAACAATACCCCATTTCAAACCTGTAGGATAACCGGCTCCGCCTCGGCCGCGCAATCCGCTTTTTCGTATTTCTTCAATAACTTCTTCAGGTTTTTGTTCAGTTAATACTTTTGCTAAAGCCCCGTAACCGTCGCTTGCTATATATTCTTCAATACTGTCGGCATTAATCTCGCCGCAGTTTTTAAGAACAATTTTCTGCTGGCTTGCAAAAAACGGGTGCGATAACTCGATGACATTTTCTTGTACTATTTGCTGATTTATCAGATGATCGCGTACAATTTTTTTCACAATTGATGCATCAACTTTTTTGTAAAGTGTACCATCGGGTAAAATTTTTACTAAAGGGCCTTCGCCGCATAAGCCCATACAACCTGTTCCTACGAGTTCACATTTTTTATCGAATGAATTTTCTTTGAATGCTTCTTTAAAAATATCTTTAAGAGATCCACTACCACACGAAACACAACCAGCTGCCGAACAATATAAAATCCGATATTTGAATTTCTGTTGACGAGCTTTTTCTTTTTGCGACAACTCTTTAAGTTCTTCAACGGTCATGTTGTAATTTCCTCCTATTTCCCAATCCACTGTTCTACACGTGTAATTGCGTCAGTGGTGTTTAGTTTTCCGACCACTTCCTCATCAAGTACTGCCACGGGAGCTAACCCACACGAACCTACACATCGTGCCGCTATCAGAGATACTTTTTTATCAGCGGTTGTTTCACCAAATTTTACATTACATCTATGTTCAAGAACTTTCTGAATCTCATCGGCGCCTTTCACATAACAAGCTGTTCCAGTACACAAAACAAATGTGTGTTCACCTACAGGCTTTAATCGAAAATAATGATAAAATGTTGCAACACCATAAATCATACTTAGTGGTATCTTCAATTTATGAGCAATGTAAACTAAGAGTTCGTCATCGAGGTAGCCAAAAATACCTTGTGCTGCGTGTAGCACTTCGATGAGAGCGTCCCCCTTGTTTTGATGTTTTGTTAATGAACGGTCAAGTAACTTAAATCTCGGGTCGATCACTGGTTGTATATTAGTTTTTGTATTTATTTCCATTAAAATATTTAATTTAGCTATATTATTATTTTTTAATCCAATTCTTATGCCATATAAAAAGACTAATATTTAATCCATTTTCAATATTGTTTGCTTATATTTTCGAATTTTTAAAAATAAAATATAATTTTTTTTCAAAAATGAGATTACCGTTGATATTTTACACAAATTTAACAAATTTATACTGAAATCCTGATTTAAATAATATTTATATACACGATTGTAATTGTTGACTTTTGTAAATATGTTTCATATTTTTTAATTGGAATGAATATTATCGACCCTAAAATAGAAGCTTATCTTTACGATGTAATTCCTGATCGCGATGCTGTATTGACAGCAATGGAGGAATACGCCGCTAAAAAGAACTTTCCAATTGTTGGAGCCCTCGTCGGAAGATTCCTATATGTAATTACACAAGCAATTGGAGCAAAAAGAATTTTAGAATTGGGCTCGGGATTCGGATACTCTGCTTACTGGTTTGCAAAAGCAGCCGGTAAAGATAGCGTAGTACTCTGTACAGATAGAGATGAAGAGAACGCAGAAAGAGCCAAGGAATATTTCCGCAAAGGTCGTATATCTAATCGTCTGCAGTTTCATGTCGGTTCCGCGCTTTCCATATTCGATGTTGTTGATGGTGAATTTGATATAATCTTTAACGATGTCGATAAGGAACTATATCCCAAAGTTTTTCGTAAGGCTGTGCCCCGACTTCGTAAAGGTGGACTATTGATTACAGATAACGCACTATGGGACGGTAAAGTATTAGACGAAAAGCCCGATGCTGCAACCGCAGGTGTGCTTACGTACACGCGACTTGTATATTCCTCGCGTGAATTGTTCAATACAATAATTCCACTACGAGATGGTGTAATTGTAAGTGTGAAAATGTAAGAGTTTGTCCTGTGCAGCTATAAAAATAATTATTCAGAACAATAATCTCGATAATAAATCCGCCAAATTAAATATTTCACACCTTTTTTATTCTTGAATCCTTTCAAACCTCACTGCATCATATCTACAGCAAACAATAAAGAACACCCGAAAGGATATAAAAATGAATAAAAACATAGGTATTACAGATAAAATAATTAGACTTATAGTTGGATTTGTGCTGCTAGGTCTCTATTTCTGGGGTCCGCAGACAGCTTGGGGATTAGTTGGAGTTGTTCCAATTTTAACGGCGATAGTGGGATATTGCCCGATATACTCCCTATTAAAAATATCAACATTAAAAAAGAAACAATCAAGGAAAATACAATGAGCAAAAATATAGTTACAGTAACAGACCAAAATTTTCAAAAAGAGGTTTTAGAATCAGAAATACCTGTATTGGTAGATTTCTGGGCGCCGTGGTGCGCACCGTGTAGGATGATCGCACCTGTGGTCGAACAGCTTGCCGATGAGTATCTTGGTAAATTCAAAATAGCAAAACTCAATACCGACGAAAACAATGAAACAGCTTCAGCTTACGGAATCAGAAGCATACCTACACTCGGCATCTTTAAAGGCGGAAAATTAGTGGACGGGGTTGTAGGTTCCGTACCAAAACAGACACTCGCAAAGAAATTAGATGAACACGTTATCAAAATAGCAATAAACTAAAAAGAGGATACCATGCATCATTTTCATAAACATTATCAAAGGCCTAATCACGAAATGAATCAGATTCATAGTGAAACAGGATACTTCTCACCCGCGCAGGCGATATTGCACCGATTATTTCCCGAAGCATCTGAATATAGAATTCCAGATCGAAAAATAATCGATATCGATGCAGACTGGGTTCCAACAACTGAGATGTTAGAAACAGAAGGTCAAATTATCATCCGCGTTGAACTCCCAGGAGTTGAAAAAGAAAATATTAGCGTTAAAATTAAAAACAATATACTTTGGATATTGGGTGAACAACCCGAAGATAATTCTGAAGAGTTAAAAAAATATTTATGTTGCGAGAGAAGTTACGGAAACTTTGCACGCTATATATATCTACCCGAATATGCTGACATTGAAAAAGTGTACTCAGAGTATAAGAATGGCTTATTAAGCATTATTTTTGAAAAAATGAAATCAGCAAAACCAAAAGATATCGACATTACACTTGGATAATTGATTATAATCTTTTAAATTATAATTGAAAACATTCCGACACGCTAACTAAAAAGTTCTCTCGTTACTCAATCTCTCTCCGAAACAAGTTATGGAAACTCGAGAGCATGCTTTTTGGTCAACTTCTGGAATGACAGCGTAAAGAAACTAAAAAGGAAAATAAATGAAAACATTAACATCTAACCTTATATTGCTGTTATTAATAACTTTATTAGTTGTTCAAAATACTTATTCGAATAACAAAAAAGCTCCACCTTTTGAGCTAAAAGATTTATCTGGAAAAACAGTAAAACTATCGGACTTTGTTGGAAAAGTTATATTAATTGATTTTTGGGCAACGTGGTGCGGACCTTGCAAAAAAGGTATCCCCGAATTTATAGAACTACAAAAGAAGTATTCAAAGCGAGGTTTTGTAGTTATCGGTATTGCATTAGATGATTTTGAAAGTGTGAAAACATTTTATCAGAGTTATAAAATGAACTATCCAGTTTTAATGGGTACTAACGAAGTGGCAAAACTCTACGGTGGGATAAGGGGAATACCGACTGCATTTATTGTTGGAAAAGACGGTATGATAAAACAACGATATGAGGGTTACCGTCCGAAAGCTGTTTTTGAAAAAGATATTATAGCAGAGCTGATGAAGTAATCTTTTATAAATAAGTTAGGAAGGAAAATTTATGGCAACAAAGAGAGCAATAGTTCAACACATAAAAGGTGTAACATTTATGGGAAAGGGAGATTCAAAACATTGGATACCACTTGATGGTCCTGAACAATTCGGCGGCAGCGATGCCGGAACGCGCCCTAAAGAATTAATACTGATAGCCCTCGGTGGATGCACAGGCAGCGATGTTGCTTCAATACTCACAAAGAAAAAAGTTCCTTTTACTAATTTTTATATGAATATTGAAGCTGAGTCAGCAGAAGAGCATCCACAGGTTTATACTAAGATTAATCTCGAATATGTATTCGAAGGCAAAGGAATAAAAAAAGCAGACATAGAAAAAGCGATCAACATTTCATTAACTAAGTATTGCTCCGTAACGGCGATGTTGCAAAAGGCAATTGATATCACACACAGCTACAGGATAGTAGAAACCCAAGAATATGATAAACCAATAAATTGAAGGAAATAATTAATGCCCGTTTACGATTATAGATGTATAAATTGTAATTTCACGTACGATATTTTCCACAAAGGAAAAGAATTAACACACGATGTAGTTTGTCCAAAATGCGGTTCGAATGAATATAAAAAACTAATGTCTGCCCCAAATATCAGCATTGGAAGCTCAGGCAATAGTTGCGAAACTGGTAACTGCGACATACCTCGCGGCTCTTTTGGTGGTGGATGTGCAGGCGGAATGTGTGGACTGAATTAAATGAATTATTCAAAAATAAAATTTTGGATTATGAGAACTGCCCCACCGATATTAGGTGCGATTGCAGGATTTGGTTATTACTATTTTATCGGATGTTACTCCGGGACTTGCCTGATTACAAGCAATCCATGGATTAGCACGATTTACGGAACGGCCATCGGTTTATTAGTCGTTCCGTGGAAAAAAAACCAAATACAGTAAAAATCAACAACGACTAAAATCTCTCGAACTCTTTTCTCCTACCAGAGCTGAACTGATCAAAAAGTCCTACGTGTCTGTCAATTGACGAATTAATACCTTAGTGATTTTGTGGCTGTTGTTTTGAAACCTTTTAATAGGAGTAAATATGAAACTTGGATTGAGTAAAATATTACCGTTATCTTTTGAAGATACCATTACAAAAGTAACTGATGAACTTAAAAAAGAAGGTTTCGGGATATTAACCACGATTGATGTTCAAAATACTATCAAGCAAAAACTCGACAAAGACTTTCGTAAATTAACAATACTCGGAGCTTGCAATCCGCAATTCGCGTATGAGGCGCTCCTCGCGGACGACCGGCTTGGATTATTGATGCCGTGTAACGTTGTGATTCAGGAAAAGGAAGTGAAAACCAAAGTTTCGATATTCAACCCTGCTTTGTTACAATCCTTCACCACTGATGAAAAGCTTCATAGGATGTCGGAAGAGTTGGCTGAGAGAATTAATAGAGTATTAGAAAATTTGTAATATTCATAAACGCTTTATTCATTTCGATGGTTTAAGTTTATTTTTCTAATCCGAGCCTTCTCTTTATTTCTGCTATGTCCTGTTGAACGGCAATTTTAGCTTTATTGTTGGTTGTGAAAAAAAAATTATTTTTTCATTTTTCAAGGATTTATTATCCCGAAAAATGACATAGAAAATAATTGCTCCATTTATACATTGATGCTGAATAGTTTATGATGATTGATATTTACGCATTTCTAATGCAATGCATTTAGAATATCAGTAATTAAATTGTTCTATAACATTGAGTTATGACGGTTAGAGATTTTTAAAAATATTCTAATGCAATTTTCGGGATAATTGCAACGTCATATCCGGCTTTTAAGGAAAGAAGATATTTTGTTATCAAATAAATCGCTGAACAAAGGAGTGTTTTTTAAATCAAAATAAAATATGAGCTTTACAAAAACCAGCGCATAAAATAATGTTTAGAATTTTTATTACAGTCTGACTAATCTTTCTTTTGGGTTGTTTGACGAGCATTATTTCTTGGTACTACTTTTTTCATAAATTTATTATTGGTTTTAATTTTCGTATAATTTCGTCAACGGTATTTCCAATGGTTTTGTTGTCAGTTTCAACGATTAAATCTGATTTTAAGTAGAAAGGTTCACGAGCTTCAAGAAGTTCGATAATTTTTATTTTCAACGCTTCGTCACGCAGCCAAATTCCTTCTTTCGATTTCAATATTGGCCTGTCGCTCTTGAACCTCAACCGTTTATATATTTGCTCAACGCCGGCTTTAAGATAAATGAGCACACCAGTCGATTTAATCATTGAGAAGTTCTCGATATGAGTTATCGTGCCACCTCCGAGTGAGATCACATACCTGTGGGCTTTGCTAAACTCTGACAAGACTTCATTCTCATATTTCCGAAAATATGTTTCTCCTCTTTCTGCAAAAATATCGGTTATCTTTTTACCTGTAATTTTTTTAATATGCTTATCTATGTCCAAAAAACTATAATCAATCATATTCGCCAGGATAGAACCAATTGTACTTTTCCCTCCCGCCATAAATCCCGTAACGTATATGAGATCCTTTTTAACAATCATACTAAAAGAAGTAAACTATTCCGATTTCGACTGTCATTCCATCAACATTAATTTGTGATGTGAAAGGTTTCAAATCTAAGTTTCTGCCTCCGGGATTTGTGAATTGATTTGTCGTTCGGAATTGTAAATCACGAAATTTAATTTGTGTCCTAACAGCGAATTGTTTGTAAAAGTTGTAATCTACACCACATTGAACGTGGATACCGGCGCCAGCTTTTTTCCCAACAACTTTTGCATCGATATTTTGATATATATAACGGCGTTCACCGAAATACACCCCGACACCCGCTCCCATATAGATATCAACACTTTTTCCCGCAATTGGAATATAAAAGAAGCCGGTCAGCTCAACTGGAATTGCAAAAAAGCCGTCTTCTGTATTAGTAACAAGAAATCTTTCTGTTTTTTCAAGATATTCTATTGATAATCCAATTTGAAGAGACGAGTTATTTACCTTCCTACGTAAGTCAAGCCCTACACAATAAATACCTTCTAACAATAAATACTTGCCCCTTAAAAATAAATCGGCAGCATCGGGATGCAAAAATACTTTTGAGGTGGTTGTGTACGATCCTGTTGCTGCCAATGAATATGTATAATCATGTGCATTCGAATATGAAATTGATATCATAAAAATAATGCACAAGATAATTAATATTTTATGTTTTCGCTTCATCCTGAATTAACCTGAAAGGTCAGGTTGGACTTAGCGGAAGAATATATCTCTGTTGTCTTCTATATCCGCTTTCTTTTTTAACTGTTCAAGCCAATCTGTTAAGAATTGATTTTTCTTTTCTTGAAGAATTTGGGTCGCCAACATTTCTTTTTGTGTTTTGTAAGCTATTGAATCTATTGTGCTTTTTTCCAACATCTTTACTATGTAGTAACCGCGGATACCCTCAATCGGTTTTGATATTTCACCGATGTTAATAGCTTGGATACCACCTATCAACATCAAATCACGTCCGATTCCGGGTATTCCGCCGGCAGGTGTGAACGGGCCTGAATTTGTTATAATCCATTCGGGATGTGTTGCACTCAATGTGCGTAAATCTTCTTTATCAGAAATTTGTTTTCTGTATTCTTCAACTTTCGGTTTCAGTAGTTGTATTTTCTTCTCACGAATTACTCGAGGTTTGAGGGTTTCCTTCAACTCGCTCAACGGGCGTATGCCTTCTTTTTTAGCTTCGGTGATAATGAATACAGCGTATCCTTCACTGATCGATAATACTTCGCTAATAGCTCCGACTTTTTCATCAAAGGCAAATCTGTTGATAGACCGGTGTAAGCCTATTCCAGGGATTGTGCCTTTTTCGGTAAAGGATGGAGTCTCTAATACTTCATATTTAGCAATTTCAGCCTCCTTGATAAAGTCGTTTTCCTTAGCTAAGAATTGAAAATCTTGTGCATTCTGATAAATTTCATTTCTTGTTTGTGAACTTACCTTCACTGGAATTGTGATTGAAGAAATTTTTATTTCACGTTTTGTCTTCCCTGTAACTTTTATTATATGGTAACCAAATTGTGTTCTTATTGGCCCTACGATTTGATTAATACTAGCTTTATAGCAAGCATCTTCAAAAGGTTTAACCATTCTACCTTTTCCGAACCAACCGAGTTCACCACCCTTGGCACCTGAGCCGGGATCTTGTGAGTAAAGTTTCGCAAGTTCCGCAAAGTTTTCCCCCTTATTGATCCGAACTAATAAATTCTTTGCTTCAGTTAATGCCTTTACGGAATCTGTTCCTTGGATTGAGATCAATATGTGGCTCGCACGAATAAATTCTTCTGTTCCTGTCTTCTCTTCTAAAATTTTTATCAGATGATAACCGTCTTGATCTTTAATCGGCCCAATAATCGACCCGACTTTTGAACCAAACAGTAGTTCTTCTTTTGCGGGGGTTAATTCGCCTGGTTTAAAGAAAGCTTCAGACGCGGGAATTTCGGAATATGTACTTGCGAGGTCTTGAAAATCAGCGCCAGCTTGAGCACGTAGCAGTATATCCTCCAACTCATTAATAACCGATTGTGTATCCTTAGCCGAGGGGGCCTCTATGAAACGAACGTATTTTAATGTACGCATAGCTTCAACTTTAAATTCTGCGGAATTTTTGTTGTAGAATTTTTCGATCTCAGAATCGGTTACTGTGGCTTCTTCGTCTGTGATCAATTTGTTCGGGTCGAATAAAACGTAATCAATATTAAACTTTAAATTCTGATCAGCAAATCGTTGGAATACTTCGCCGTCGGAAACAAGAACACCAGCTAACAATATGCTCTGAAGTTTTTCTTGCATTCGCTGTTTCCTTAATCCTACTTCAACCTGCACCCAAATATCTTTATTGCGAGGGTCGGATATCGCAGATTCATAAGCAGCCCTATTAAAATTTCCTAAAGAATCCATAAACTGGCGCGTTAAAAATTCTGGTGGATTTTCGCCATGTACCCAATCTACTACCTCCTGGTCAGGTACTTCTATTCCCATTTTTGCAATTTCTTGGTCGATGAGCAACTGTGTAACAAGAGAGTTCCATACTTCTTCGCGTATCTGAATTAACTGGGCTTCGTCTGGTTCTTTGCCCGATTGAGTTTTATGATTTTCTGACCGCTGTTTAACTAATTCAAGAAATTCGGTATAATCAATTTTTTTACCATTGACTTTCCCAACATAATCGTACTTGGGTTGTGTGATTCCTAAATAATCCATTCCCCATTCAAAGACGATTGTGAGAATGAAAGCAATTACTAAAAAAATTATGATTGCTGGCATGTTATCTCGCATGCGCGTCATTAGTGGCATATACTAAAATATCTCCTATTAAATATTGATTACTTTTAAAAACGTTTAAATATATATTAAATTTATGATATAAGCAACCATATTTTTATTGACTTTTATAGAATATTGAATTATATTTTTAACTCAAAATTAAGAATGTCTATGTATAACAGAAAAATAAGTGATTTGGAGGTCAAATTTTCGTGAAAAAACAACGCGGCAGAATTATTCTGATACTTGCCAGTATTTTTATTTCTTTATATTTACTATATCCTACTTTCCAAGATTATCAATACACTAAAAAACTTACAAGTCTTTCAGGTGAAGATAGTATAAAATATCTAGAAGAAAATGAATTAGCGATTCGTGACGCACGCATGAAGAGGATTAAGCTTGGGCTTGACCTTCAAGGTGGGATGAGAGTAGTTTTGGAAGTGAATGTATTAAAATTATTGGAAGATCTGGCAAAAAACAAAGACGAAACTTACAATTCAATCTTGGATGCAGTTAAACAGGAAGCAAAGGTATCCGACGAATCAGTAACTTTAATACTGAGTAAAAAATTTACGGAAAAAGGGATAAGGTTAGGAAGGTACTACGGAACAATGCGCGATAAAGATGAAGACCTAATCGAAATGCTGGAGAGAGAATCGGTAAATGCCATCGACCGCGCTATGGAAATAGTACGCAACCGCGTAGACCAATACGGCGTTTCTGAACCAACAATACAAAAACAAGGAGCAAGAAGGATTATCGTCGAATTGCCTGGTGTGAGTAAAGAAGCTGAAGTACGCCAACTACTCAGAGGTACAGCTTTATTGGAATTCAAACTTTTAAAAGCTTCCGATATATCAGTAAGAGTTGGAGAATCTATCGATAAATTCATGGCAGGAAAAGCAATAGTCGATTCTGTTTCGGGTGATACCACACTTGCCGCTGCTAATAAAGATAGTGCCGATCTGTTACTCCCCGAAGAGCAAATTAAAGCAGAAGAACAAGCATCCAAAGAACATCCTTTCTTCTTTCTTGCAAGACCTGAACCTCAAGGGAGAGGAGAATATTATGTTTCAGAAGAAAATCGAGAAAAAGTAAACCGTATATTGAAACGCCCAGAAATACAGAAGTTAATTCCGAACGATATGGAATTTATATGGTCGGCAAAACCTGCCATGATCGCCGAAGGTAAAAAGTGGTTTACTCTTTATGCTGTAAAAAAACAAGCAGAACTTACCGGAGGAGTAATAGTAAATGCACGAGCTACTATCGACCCCAACTACAATGTTCCCATGGTTACGATGGAAATGAATAGTGAGGGCGCACGCGATTGGGCTCGGATTACAGGTGCCAATATAGAGAAGCGGATTGCTATCGTTCTCGATAATTCCGTGTTCTCTGCTCCAGTCGTCCGTTCAAAGATTATTGGTGGTAATTCACAAATTGAGGGTATGGAAAATATTGAAGAAGCTCGACTACTTGAAATCGTTCTAAAAGCCGGTGCTTTACCCGCACCTGTTGATATAATTCAACAACAGACTGTAGGACCATCACTCGGGCAAGATTCCATTAATAAAGGAGTCATATCGTCTCTACTCGCGTTTTTATTAACCGTGATCTTCATGATTTTTTATTACAGTAAAGGGGGTAGTATCGCCGACTTTGCTTTGATGTTCAACTTACTATTCGTTTTAGGAATATTGGCAGGATTTGGCGGAACTTTAACGCTTCCGGGCATTGCCGGTATGATATTAACAATGGCTGTTGCTGTAGATGCAAACGTTCTAATATTCGAACGCATCCGCGAAGAAGCGGTTACTGGAAAAACACTGCGAGCTGCGATAGATGCAGGATACTCAAAAGCGTGGACTGCAATTCTTGATACGAACTTAACCACATTCTTTACTGGTGTGATTTTATATAATTTCGGCTCAGGTCCAATTCAAGGATTTGCTCTCACCTTGATGATAGGAATTGCCGCAAGTATGTTCAGTGCGATAGTTATAACTCGAGTTATATTTAATATTTTAACCGAAAAAGGTTCAACAGTCAGTTTTGGATAATTTAATAACGGAGATTTATAAGAATGAGATTTTTTAAAAAAACAAAAATAGATTTTCTTCGCGTAAGAAAAACTTTTTATATGGTGTCGCTTATCGTTATCACAACGGGTTTGGTAGCTTTGCTATTCAAAGGACTACCATTAGGTATCGATTTTATGGGTGGAACTGAGATAGTTGTTCAATTTGAGACACCACAAAGTATCGGAAGCATACGTAATGCATTAAACAAGGCGGGCTTAACAAAAGCCGAAATTAAGCAGTATGGCGATCAACGAAATATCCTTATTCGTACAACCGAACAAGAAGTCGGAACAGCGATCGGGGATTTGATTAAAGAAACACTGGCGAAAGACTTCTCAGACAATCCTGCTACTTTACTTGAAGAATTAAAAATCGGCCCCAAAATTGGTGCTGAATTGAGGTCAAGCGCACTATATGCAGTCTTCGCTGCCTTAATTGTGATGCTTTTGTATATAGCATTCCGGTTTAAATTTATTTTTGGTGTTGGTGCCGTTGTTGCTCTATTCCACGACGTCTTAGTAACACTCGGTGTTCTAACATTGCTGAATGGTTTAAGTCCATTTTTTGAATTTGAGATGGACCAGAATATGATTGCAGCTTTTCTTACTCTAGTAGGTTTATCAGTAAACGACACTGTGGTTATTTTCGATAGGATAAGAGAAAATATGAAGGTGCATAAAACTTTAAGTGTCAACGAAGTAATAAACAAAAGTATAAACGAAACTCTGAGCCGTACAATAATAACGTCAGGGACAATATTTGTTGTTTTAACAATTATTATGCTGTTCGGTGGTGAGGTTACACGCGGTTTTGCATTCGCTCTTACTATAGGCATTCTAACAGGTACATACTCATCTATTTACATGGCAAGCGCTATCGTTTATGAATGGTCGTTAGTACAAAAGAAAAAAGTTAAATAATTGTATATGAAATATAATATTAAAGAACAAAAGAACGTTTCTGTGATCAACCTGGAGGGGAACATCATGGGCGGTCCAGACGCTTTGCTTCTGAATGAATTACTTCATAGATTGGTTAAAGAAGGAAAGAAAAAAATCGTTCTCAATCTCTCTGCTGTAAAACTAATGAACAGTTCAGGTTTGGGAATGTTGATAGCCGCTTTAACTACCGTCAGAAATGCTTCGGGGAATTTGAAATTGGCATGTGTTTCTAAGAAAATTGAAAACCTCCTAATCATTACGAAACTAATTAACATTTTCGAACAATATAAAACTGTAAAACGAGCAGTCGATAGCTATAAATAATACTGCTATGAGTGTAAAAATTGTCGTAGGTGCCCAATGGGGCGACGAGGGTAAAGGGAAAATCGTTGACTTATTGAGTGAAGATATTGATATAGTCGCTCGTTATCAGGGCGGTGCTAACGCAGGACACACCGTTGTAATCGGTGAACAACAATACGTTTTACATTTAATCCCATCCGGAATTTTCCATCCAAATGTTACTTGCGTCATCGGTAACGGCGTCGTAATTGACCCCGCCGCTTTAATGGATGAAGTCAATCAACTCACAAGTCTCGGCATCGACATAAAGGGACGTCTGTTAATAAGTCACAACGCTCATCTGATCCTACCATATCATAAAATATTAGATAACGTTCGAGAACAAACATCCGAACGAATCGGTACTACGGGCAGAGGTATAGGACCTGCATACATCGATAAAGCTACACGCACAGGAATTAAAGTTGTTGACTTACTCGACCGGAATTCTTTCAAGGATAAATTAAAAAAAAATATCATCGAAAATAACTGCATCTTGAAAAATATATACGAGACAGAAATATTAGATACAGCTAAAATCTTATCTGAATATGAAATATTCTCAGAAAAGTTAGACGAATATGTAACAGACACGGTCTTTTTCCTCAATAATGCCATTAAAGAAGGAAAAAAAATCTTGGCAGAAGGCGCCCAAGGTGCATTATTAGATTTAGACCACGGCACTTATCCGTTTGTAACTTCTTCAAATCCAACCAGCGGCGGTGCCTGTACTGGCTTAGGAATTCCACCCACGGCCATCAGTTCTGTGATGGGAGTTGTCAAAGCATACTGTACGAGAGTTGGAGATGGTCCATTCCCAACTGAATTGGATAATGAATTAGGCGACGAAATAAGAAAAATCGGATCTGAATTCGGTGCAACCACCGGACGACCCCGGCGTTGCGGTTGGCTCGATACATTTTCTCTTAAGTATTCAATCTTAATAAATGGCATCCAAGAATTGGCTATCACAAAACTTGATATTCTCAGCTCCTTCAACGAAATTTCAATTTGTACCGGTTATGAATACGAAGGAAGATCGTTGAAAACTTTTCCGACAGATGTGATTTCATTAAAAGCAGTAACACCGGTTTATGAAAAACTCGATGGATGGAACCAGCCGATAAATAACATTACAAAATTCGATGACCTCCCGGAAAACGCTAAATACTATATTCTCAGGATTGAAGATTTACTGAAGACTCAGGTCAAAACAATTTCCTTTGGTGCAAGAAGAGATCAAACTATCAATGTAAATTAATGACATCTCCTCGTTCAACAAATATTAAACTTGCTCTAATTATTGGTGCACTTATTATTGTTATTTCTATCCTGTTTTACACACAGACGATAGTCAACAATTTACTAAACAAAGAGCGGGAAATTGCTAACCTTTATGCAAAATCACTTCAATACGTTGCCACTAGTCCTACTGAGCAAACAGATTACAGTTTCATTTTCGACGAAGTTTTAAAAGCGATTGATTTCCCGATTATTCTGACCGACCATAATAATAATCCACTTCCACCCTATTCGTTGAGTACACGAAATATTGAAATTGACTCTACTTTATCGGAAGAAAAGCAAGAATTATTTTTAAGGAAATTGATAACAAAATTTGGTGAGACGAACGAACCGATTAAAGTTGCAATCAACGATACACTCGTTTTACAAAACGTTCATTATGGTGAGTCAAAGTTTATAACTGAGTTGCGCTGGCTACCAATAATTGAAATCGGTCTTGCAGGAATGTTTATTATTTTCGGTTATATAGGTTTTAGCTACATCAAACGAACTGAACAAAGCAACATTTGGGTAGGAATGGCAAAAGAAACAGCCCACCAACTCGGTACCCCGTTATCGAGCGTTATGGGCTGGATTGAAATGATAAAATTACAGGCAGAGTCTAATCCAAAACTATACGAAACTGCAAACGAGATGGAAAACGATTTACATCGATTACAAAAAGTTGCTGAAAGGTTTTCAAAGATCGGCTCAAAGCCTAACTTGAAGGAAGAACAGGTAAATCAAGTAATCGAATATGTCATTAAGTATTTCAAGCGAAGACTGCCACAATTGGGTAAGAACATAGAAATAATGATTGAAAATTCAATCAATCCAACGGTAAAAATTAACAGGGAATTATTTGAATGGGTAATCGAAAATCTTGTTAAAAATTCACTCGATGCAATTGAGCAAGGAACCGGTAAGATAACATTCACCGTCCAGGAAAAGGGTAAAAGTATTTTCATAGAAGTTCACGACACCGGAAAAGGAATCGACCCCAAAATCAAAAACGATATTTTTAGACCCGGATACAGCACGAAAGAACGCGGCTGGGGCTTGGGACTTAGCTTGTCAAAACGTATTATCGAAACTTACCACAAGGGGAAATTGATTCTGGTGGATAGCAGACCAGGTAAAGGTACGACTTTTAGAATTAAATTAACAAAAGATTAGGTTTCCACAACATTAACGGAGGAGGACCATCTTTTTCCTCGCAACAGTAGTTTTGCTTACTTGATTTTTGGCTCTTATCTGGTAAAAATATACACCGCTTGGTAATTCACTTGCGACAAATTCTACTTCATAATAGCCCGCCTCTTTCACTTCATTTAAAACCGTTCTTACTTCACGACCAATTATATCAAATATTTTTAGTACTACATGCTCGGCGTGTGGAAGCTGAAACGAAATTATCGTTTTCGGATTGAACGGGTTTGGATAATTCTGATATAGCTCAAATCTTTCTGGCGGTTCTATTATCATCGATATTTGCTTTGTCCAGCTCTCTCCCGTCGGAGTCGATATATTTAATGTTATAATCTGTTCCCGATTTACAGGAGCTGTATTATCAATTGAGAACGAAAAATTAACCGCACACTCCTCGTCCGATTCTAATAATTCAATTAGTTGTTCGGCAGGTTGAATTTTCAACCAAGCAGGTATATCTACTCCACTAACTTGAAGATTTGTAACTGAATAGTTTGATGCATTAACAACTGTTAATTCGACACTATTATCCTTTGATGCAAACGGAATATTGTAACACGATTTATCGACATCTGATTGTGACAAAAGTATTCCTACGAAGATTAAATTTATTATGAATAACAATTTTAATATTTTCATATCACTCACCTTTCTATTTATCTGCAAGGTTGTTCCGCTTCAGCTTCAAGCTGAATTGTTCCTTTGATTGAATTATCAAACTCATATATCCCCGATGCACTCATTAAAATCGGAGCTTGACCTTTCTTGACAAGCCAGTATTTTATTTTATTATTATTTTTGAAGTTCCATTTTAGTTTTACTGGATATTGGACATTCTTCAATTTAATTGAAACTTTTTTCTTTACTTTGTTTGCAGTTATTCCTTCTATCATTTTATTTGATTGGAATCTAACGTTGAATGTCCCTTCTACAGCTTCAGGCGGCATATCCTCGGCGTAAGCGAGCTTCATTCCGAGTGGTCTGCTGTAATTACGAACATACAAATCCTGAACATACCCTTCTGCATCTTCAACAATCAATTCATCCAATGCTTCTACCGATTCTGCCGGCGGACACGGCTCTACCGATACAACCCCACCTGTTTTAAATCTCAAAACCATTTTAACAATTCATCGAACGACACAGGTTTCGCCAGTATCACACTAGTTTTATCAACCAGAAACATTGTCGGAGTTGCATAGATGTAATAATCCAAAACGGCTTTGCCGTTCCAGCCCTTCATGTCGCAAACATTTGTCCATTCAAGCTGATTTAACTTGATATTTCCGACCCAATCAGCCCGGCTCGTATCAATGGAGATTGCGATCACTTCCGTTGTCTTCGATTTCTGATTCTTATACAATTGATGGATCTGCGGTATTATTGAATTACAATGCGGACACCAGCTCGCATAAAAGATGATCAATATCTTTTCTGATTTGATGTCAGTAAGGTTGATTCGTTTATCAGAAGAATCAGGTAATTCAAAGTCCGGGACCACATCGCCCAGCTTGAAATACTTCGCCT
>JBBINX010000015.1:0-31624 GCA_037443685.1 Ignavibacteriales bacterium | reverse complement strand
ATGCGCCTAAAAACATTTGATATATTTCGTTACTCAATAATCCTGATGAAATTCCAGCAAGAGCAAGTATGAATGAGAACTCCCCGATTTGCGACAACGAAAGTCCGACAATGATTGCAGTTCTTGCCGGGAACGAAAGAAACAAAACCACAAAAGCCGCAATAATAAATTTGATTGAAATAATTGCTGCGGACACAGGTATTAATAGAACAGATTTTTCAAAAAGTAAATTAACGTTTACCAGCATCCCGATTGAAATGAAAAACAAACTACTCAGTGCATCTCTGAACGGTAAAGCAGCGCCTACAATTTCGTGAGAGTATTCGGATTCAGATAAAATTAAGCCGGCAATGAACGCTCCCAACGCAAGCGATAGTCCAACATACGAAGTAACGAGCGCGGTTCCTAAACTCAAAAACACAACACCGATTACAAACAGTTCTCGACTTTTAGTAATGACTAAAAACTCGACCAATTTTGGCATCAGGTAGATAGCAGCTACGATTATAACACCTATACCAGCGAGTGAGATTATAAAATTCAATATAACATTGAGAATGGTAGTTCCGCTCGCAACAGAAAGAACCGGAACGAGTAGCATCATTGGAACGATGCACAAATCTTGAAACAACAATATGCCGAGCGATATTTTTCCGTGAGGCGTGTCGGTTTCTGCTCTGTCGGTTAGCAGTTTCATTACAATTGCGGTGCTGCTGAGTGAGACTAAAAAGCCCACGAATAGTGATTGCCTAAACTCCAACCCCATCAATATTTGTAAAAATGTTACCAGGAAAATAGTTAAGAGAACTTGTAAACCGCCGCCTATTAAAACAATTTTCTTAATCCGCTTTAAGCGTGTGAGGGAAAATTCGAGACCGATTGTAAATAGTAAAAGCACAACACCGACTTCAGCAAGAACGTTTACTGCGTCGATATTCTTGATTAGTTTAATTCCATAGGGACCGATGATTAGTCCACCGATTAAGAAACCGACAAGTGGCGGAATATTCACTTTTCTAAAGATAGAAATTACAACTATTATTACTGCAAGCAGCAGAACAAGTTCGCTGAGTATATTAAATTCTGGCATATTATTATTGGAGAATTGTCCAGTCAAAAATTAGGGAAAATGTTTTTAAGATGCAAGAAAAAGTTGATGCAGCAGCGTAAAATAAAAAGCCGATTCTAAAATTTGAACCGGCTTTTTTTTGTTAATTCGTGAATCACTTAAACGAACGTCAACCACCCAAACTTGTCGTTACCATTTCGGACGATATCATAAAACTTCTCTTGGATAAGATGAGTAATTTTTCCGGGTTTCCCGGAATCTACTGGTTGATGATTAATCCAGCATACGGGCGTGATTTCGGCGGCTGTCCCTGTCATAAACACTTCGTTAGCAATCATCAAAAATTCTCGCGGTATGGTTATTTCAATTACATTTATACCCTCGTCTTTTAATAACTGAATTGCCGCAGCTCGTGTAATCCCCGGCAAAATTGCATCGGCAATTGGTGGAGTATACACTAATCCGTTTTTTACTATGAAAATATTTTCGCCGCTTCCTTCACTGACGTTACCATAGGCATCCAGAGCAATACCTTCAGCAAAACCGTTTTCTAGGGCTTCTATTTTAATTAATTGGGAACTTAGATAGTTACCGCCAGCTTTCGACATTGTAGGGATTGTATTCGGCGCAAGTCGCTGCCATGATGAAATACAAGCTTCAATACCTTTGTTTATCGAATCGTCCCCTAAGTATGCGCTCCACTCCCATACAGCTATGGAGACTTCGACGGGATTTTTTAGCGGATTCAACCCCATCTCGCCGTAACCTCGATAAACTACTGGACGAATGTAGCAAGATTTTAACTCATTAGATTTGATCAATTTTAGGATGGCATTCTCTAATTCGTCAATAGAGTATGGTATTTGTGTGTGATAGATTTTGGTCGAATCATAAAGACGTTCTATATGTGGACGCAGTTGAAATATCGCCGACCCCTTTTTTGTTTCATAACACCTGATTCCTTCGAACCAGCTCGATCCGTAATGAACTACATGGGACAGTACGTGTATTTGAGCTTCATCCCAATCTATGAATTTTCCATTCATCCAAATTGTTTTTGATTTCTTAATAGGCACAATATTTCCTTCTATTTTTTAGTATAAAAATTTTTATTTAGATAGAAAAAGAACACAGGCAAAGTTCAGAAAAACCTATTTCCCTAATTAAGGGGTGCAACTTGCAGGTATTGATATTTTATAAATTGTATTGATAAATTCTGTATGTTTTATCACGCGTACCTTTAAGTATTTCAGCGCTCCTATTCATCATAACATTATCCTCCAGAACCCAAGATGCTTCACCCCATTTATAGCCTAATTTTTTTGCCCTTCTTGCTGTTTCGAGAAACAGTACACTCGCCGCACCGGTTTTTTGATATTCTTTTAAAACACCAAGGACTATAACTCTTACACCGTCTATTTTATTCTTTTGTAGTAGGAGACGAATTAAACCCGGGATCAATCTTCCCTTCTTATTATATTTTAATATGCTATTCAGGTTCGGTAAAGAAAGAGCAAAACCGATCGGCTCACCTTTTACTTCCGCTATGATGACAAGTTCTGGCACAACCACAGGTTTTAAGTCTTTTGCTAAATTCTCAAATTCTTCGTCGGTCATAGGTACTGCCCCCCAATTATACTGCCATGCTCCATTGTATATCTTTTTTATGCTATCCAGTTCTTCGTAGAATTTTTTCATATTAATCGAACGGAATGTTAAGTCCTCACGCTCCTTCACCATCTGGGCAATACGTTCGAGTTTATCGGTATAGACGAGATCTTGACTTAAAAAATATGCGTATAAATCTTTTGCCTTCTCGAACCCTGCGCTTTCAATTAAATTTGCATAATACATCGGATTATACGGCATAAGGATTACAGGTTCTTTATCGAATCCGTCGATTAATAAACCATATTCGTCATTGACTGAGGGATTGGCTGGACCTCTCACCGCAGTAACACCGCGTTTACGCATCCAACTCTTTACTGTATCGAATAACTCATTAGCGACCGATTGGTCGTTAATACATTCAAAAAAACCGAAGAACCCGATGTTTTCGTTATGTTCTTTGTTGTGATTATGATTGATTATTGCTCCGATACGGCCTACAATCTCACCACCTCTACTTGCGAGGAAAAATTCTGCTTCCGAATGTTTATAAAAAGGGTTCTTCTCTTTGTCTAATAATTTCTTACGGTCTAATAGTAGTGGTGGAACCCAGTAAGGATTATCTTTATATATTTTCCACTGAAATTTGATAAACCTCATCAATTCTTTTTTACCGATTACTGACGCCACTACTATTTTGTTCATGCAATAAGCTCTAATTTTTTACCAGCTTTTATAAAAGTGTCTAAAATTTGATCTAGGTGTTCCTTTTCGTGTGTTGCCATGTAGCTTGTGCGCATCATCTGTAAACCCGGAGGTACACCAGGACTGATGAAGGTATTTACAAAAACGCCATTATCGAATAACTCTTTCCATAACTGAAAGGCGAGCATATCATCGCCTATAATTACAGGTATTATAGCTGTTTTACCGTCAATTATTTTGAAGCCGGCTTTCTTAAAACCTTTTCTCATATAATCTGCGTTTGCAATAAGCCGGTCAATACGCTCTGGTTCTGCTTCTAAAATTTCAAGAGCTGCTATTGCCGCCGCAACTGATGCGGGCGTTGGGCTAGCACTGAAAATTAACGCTGAAGAATGATGCTTTAGATAGTTAATAATTCTTTCACCTCCAACAACAAATCCGCCAAGTGATGCAAATGTTTTACTGAAAGTTCCAAAAGTTAAATCGACCTCATCGGTTAAATTGAAATAACTTGCGGTTCCGCGTCCGCCTTTACCAATTACACCCACTGAATGAGCATCATCTACTAATATTCGTGCATTATATTTTTTGGCTATCGTAACGAGGTTAGGTAAGTCAACAATGTTACCCGACGTGCTGAATACGCCGTCTGTAACTATCAGTTTTCCAGCTTCGAGTGGAAGACGTTTTATTACTCTTTCCAAATCGCTCATATCATTATGCTTGTAGCGAACAAAATCGGCGAACATACCTTTAGCCATAACCACACCCGCAACAATACTCGCGTGATTATCTTTATCTGTAACTATGTATTCTCCCCGCTGAACAAGTGTCGGTAGAACACCTTGAGCTGTTTGATAACCTGTACTAAAAAGTAAACAAGCTTCCTTGCCCATGAATTTTGCCATACGATTTTCGAATTCATTATGCAAATCTAACGTACCTGTTAAATATCTTGAACCCGAACATCCTGTCCCATATTTTTCAACTGCTTTGATAGCGGCTTCTTTTACCTTGGGATGTGCTGTCAAACCCAGATAGTTGTTCGATCCAGCCATGATAATTTTCCTACCTTCTATCTGAACGACAGGTCCTTCGTTTTCTTCGATAGCTCTGAAGTATGGATACAGACCCGCGGCTTTTACATCATCAGCTCTCGTAAAGTTGTAACACTTTTCAAACAAGTCAATTGGCTTTTGTATTGCTTCTTTTTTACGTATTGGGACCGATTCTTCCGTTTCTTTGTGCGGGGATATATCCTCTTTATTTCTCCAATTGAACACACCTTTGAAAGAAACTGCCCAGTCGGTCATGTTCTTTCGCCAATTTGAAAGGGATGACCTTTCAGGGACTCTGAGTGACATCTTCTTCTCCTATAACATTCACTAATATAGATTTGTATATAAATTTTGTTTTTAATATACTTGATTGAAATTTAAAAGTCAATCAAAGTCAATTATTACACATAATGAAAATTTTAGTTACTGGTGCAACAGGGTTTTTAGGAAGTCATTTAACGGAAAGTCTTGTCCGAAAAGGTCATAAAGTACGGTGCCTTATTCGAAAAACAGCAGATTTGAAGTGGATTAAAAATCTTCCCGTCGAATTCGTAGCGGGTGACCTCTTTGATGAAAAAGCCATACTTTCAGCAGTTAAAGATGTTGAGTATATTTATCACGTTGCCGGTGTTACCTCTTCTAAAACGAAAAATGGATATTATCTCGGAAATCAATTTACAACTCGAAATTTATTAAATGCAGCAAAAACTGTATCCGACTTGAAGCGCTTTGTGTTTGTTAGCAGTCTTACCGCCGTAGGCCCAAGTTTGAACGGCACTCCAATAAACGAAGAAACACCATATCATCCGATCACAACATACGGCATCAGTAAAATGAGAGCAGAGTTAGAAGTAATTCGATACAAAGACAAACTTCCTTATACTATTGTGCGCCCGCCTGCATTATATGGACCACGTGACACAGCAACCTTTTCGTTCTTTAAAAGTGTGAATAATGGTATAATTCCTCTTGTCGGGTTTAAGAAAAAATATATTAATATCCTCCATTCGCAAGACACTGTTGAAGGAATTATACTCGCCGGAGAAAAATCAGAAGCTCACAATAATATTTATTTTATTGGTAGCGAAGCGTCGTACACTTGGGATGAGATAAGCGATGTTATTTCGAGAACCCTTAATCGGAAAGCAATAAAAATTAGAATTCCGGAAACCGTAACGCGGTTATTCGCAGGTGCGGTGGGTGTACTTTCTTCATTCACAGGGAAATCTGATATTTTAAATTGGGAAAAAGGGCGGGATATGGTAGCAGACGCTTGGACTTGCGATGTCTCGAAAGCAAAACGAGATTTAGGATTTCGGCAGCAAATCAGCTTGGAAGATGGAATTAAGCAAACTATTGAATGGTACACAGAAAATGGGTGGTTAAAATAATACGTTCCTTATTTTTTCCAGAATTTTAAATTAATTTCGGGGAATAAAAGATTACGTTCTACGCATTCGCTTGCATATTCCCAATCGAGCTCAGATAATAGCCCGCTATTCGCGTATGTATTTGCTGTATTTATTAACCGTAAAAAATCGCTGTGATGATTTGTGAAACGTTCTTCTGCATAGCGGCGTGCTGATTGTGTCGATATTAAAAACTGCCAATCTGAAGCCTGCAGTATTAACAATTCACGGGCGGCTTGTGTTAAAAGAAAACGGAGTTTCTCATCATCCGTGTCGGAATATTTTTCAGCCACCTCTTGCATTATTAACTCATCTTCATAAATCTTCTTCCAGGTCCATTCAGTAGTGCCATTAAACCAGATGAAATGATGCCCGCCTTCTCCCCACGAACCTTCCGGAAGTTGTATGACTTTATATGGTCTTTTGACATCTATTTCATCGGAAGCGCAGGAGAGTTTAACTAAGTTTGATTTCTCGATTTTAATTAATACTTTTTTCAGAAAGCGTGGACCTTCAAACCACCAGTGACCGAATAGTTCCGTATCGAATGGAGCTGTCAAACTGCCACGCGTGTTTGTTGTGTTGTAATATTCCATTAAAGATTTGTTTACGAGGTCAACAAAATGGGATGAATGCGATTCAAGACGTTCTTCAATTTTATCGGGTTCATACCGTAGTTTGTCCGCAAGGTCGGCATCAGAGTGGGTTACGCGCCAATATCTGTGTCCACTTAAGTGATGTTTTTTATGAAACTCTAAATATTGTCCGTCGCCCGGATATCCGTAATCACCACTCCAAACTTGTAAAGCAGTTTTGGGGTCACGCGTGAAAACTGCTACCGAAGGCGATAGTTTACTCTGTGGGGAATCAACTAAATATAGATCATAAACCGATTTCTCGAATTCTTCTTGTCGGATCGAAGCACTCTTTTCGTACTGTTCCCAGAGTTGCTTGAGACCACCAAATCTATCTAAATAAAGACCAATCGGTTTTCCGCCTAAGAGCATGGCAGAATCAATAATAAAATATTCGATACCGTTTTCAGACAATAATTCTTCAACACCTTTACGTTCATATTCTAACTCGAGTCCTTGAACTGTTACAGGTGGTTTCCACTTGTAACGAGGACGGTAAGCACATTCTGGCAGCCAGATACCACGCGGCTTAACTCCGAAGTGCCGTTCGTGAGTTTCGATAGCAATTTTAACCTGCGCATTAATACTCGAATCTTGACTTAACAATGGAAAATAACCGTGTGTTGCTGCACAGGTCATTATATCAAGTACACCGATGTCTGAAAATTTTCTGAAAGCGGCAATTAAATTGTGATTATATCTGGAGACAAAATCACTCTTACGATCTGTGTACCACTCAGCCCAGAATTTTGCAGTTGCATTTAGCTGCTCTTCTCCGTTCTTATAAAAATAGTTGATATCTTTTTTTGCCGCTGATATTTTTTCGTCCAAGTAATGAACGAAACCTTCCATAAATACAGGGTCGGCTAATTGTTCAGCCAGTACGGGACTTATACCGATGGAGAGTTTTGGATGATACCCTTCGTCGATCAATTCTCCAAGCATGTTTAATATCGGGATGTAAGTTTCAGCAGCAGCTTCATTGAGCCAATCTGAACCGTGAGGCCATTTTCCGTGTGTAATGACGTATGGTAAGTGAGTGTGCAGAACGAATAAAAAACTACCAATCGATGGTGATTCCATATTTGTAGCTGAGTTTGAGATCAATGAATTCGAACTTCAGGGTCGATCGGTTGAAAACCGAATCCGCCCGAACTCGGCTCACCTTGTATTTTTATTTCACCGAATTTCTTTTCGAACTTATCTATATTATCCTCGAGTGCTTTGAGTAAAAGTTTTGCGTGTTGAGGCGTCATGATGATTCGTGCGTGTACTTTTGCTTTAGGAATACCAGGAAGCACACGAGTAAAATCGACTACGAATTCTGCGGGTGAGTGTGTAATTATCGCTAAATTCGAATAGATTCCTTCTGCTTCTTTTTCACCGAGTTCAATATTTATTTGTTGTGGTTGTTGCGGTTGATTTGTCATATTTAATTTTTTTATATTTATTTTTCTTTTCTTAATGCATCAGCTTTGTCGTAAGCTGCTTTAGCTTCTTTCGGAATGTTTAAAATAGTATTTGCCATACCGAGCGTTTCCCATGCGCTGATGTCTTTAGGTGCAAGGATAACGAGTTGTTCAAGATAAGATTTTGCTTTTACGAATTTTTTTTCGAAAGCTTTATCGATTTGTTTAGTTTTATCGTTCTGTATCGCTACTTCTGCTTGCTCGCGCATTTTAGCACCCCATTGCATATAAGCAGCAGCCGAGTTGTAAAGTGCGTCTGTGAAGTTTGGGTCTAATTTTAAAGTCTCGTCAAATTGTAAAGCAGCTTCTTCGTGGTTTCCTGCCCGCAGCAATAAAACGCCGTAGTTATAATGAGCGAGTTTATTTGTTGGGTCTGCTTTAATCGCGACTTTATATGAATTCAGAGCTTCTTCAGTTCTGCCTGCCGCGATATATGCATCATTCAATGTTGCTAAAACGTTCGGGTCTTCCGGTGCAACTTTACTTGTTGCTTCTAAAATCTTAATTGTCTCGTTAAGATTATAATTTGCAATATCAAGATTTTTCTTTTTTTCATCACCCTCGGCGGTCGCAGCATTATTTTTTGCAACGATGGCACGGTCGTAATATATTCCTCCAAGCATTCGCCCAAGGTGTGCTTCGAATTGCATGTCAAGAGTTTTTTTCAAAAACACTATAGCATTATCCATATCTCGCATTCCATAGTAGCATAGAGCAAGCACACGATAATTCGTGGCACTGTCCGGTTGTGCCGCAACGGCGATATTTAGATAGTTAATTGCGGTGTTAAAATAATCACCGGCGGAGTCAGGGTTCATTTGTAACGTTTGAATTGCATGGTTGTAGTTGTCAACACCTTTATTTAAGTTATTAGCCCAGACACTAATCTTGTAACTATCAATTTCTTTTTTAAATTGTTGGTTTATTTTTAACGAGTTGTTAAAAGCTTCGATCATTTCTTTATAACTTTTTTGCTCGTAACAAACCCGGCCAATCATGTACCACGCTTCTGCATTTTCGGGGTGTTTGGCTAATTCTTTTTCTAATTGAACCTTTGCATTATCCCATTCTGAGCGCTGAATGTAAAGTTTTGCGCTGGTCATTTCTGCAGTACCACATTGGAATCCCGTAAATATAAGAGATGCCGTTAAACATATTAAGATGATAAATATTCCTGTGTTTTTCATTGTGTCTCCTGTCCAATCAAATATTAATTAAAATTTCAGATTGAATATACTTAATATACAGTTTATTTGCAAAACAAAAGAATTTTTTTTGCATTTCAGGCATTTTTTGGGTATAATTTATTAGACTAAAAAAAATACTTATTATCAACATTTCCGTTCTTATTATTGCACCCATTACTTCTGTCGGCATTTGAGAACGGCGGATTATTATAAGGAAAATGTATTATGTCTATGAATCTATCCCAAAAAATAATTTCATCACATCTGGTTTCAGGAAAAATGGAACCAGGATCAGAAATTGGAATACGTATCGATCAAACACTCACGCAAGATGCGACAGGAACAATGGCTTATCTTCAATTCGAAGCAATGGGAGTTCCCCGCGTCAAAACAAGACTCTCTGTAAGTTATGTTGACCACAATATGCTTCAACAGGATTTTATGAATGCAGACGACCATCAATACTTACAGAGTGTTGCGGCAAAATATGGAATTTATTTTTCCCGCCCCGGAAATGGAATATGTCATCAAGTTCATCGCGAAAGATTTGGAGTACCGGGAGAAACTCTAATCGGCTCAGACTCCCATACACCCACAGGTGGTGGTTTAGGAATGATAGCAATTGGTGCCGGTGGGTTGGATATAGCACTTGCTATGGCTGGCGAACCGTATATAATAACGATGCCTAAAATTTTAGGAGTTAAACTCATAGGAACTTTGCAACCGTGGGTTTCAGGAAAAGATATCATTCTCGAACTGTTACGCCGATTGACGTGTAAAGGTGGAATTAATAAAATCGTTGAGTATTACGGTACTGGTGTTGAAACTCTTTCGATAGGTGACAGGTTCACCATTACCAATATGGGTGCAGAGCTTGGCGCAACAACCTCAATTTTCCCGAGCGACCACATAACTAAATCTTATTTAGATGCACAAGAAAGAGGAAATGTATGGAACGAACTTAAAGCCGACCCGAATGCAACATATGATAGATGCAGTATCCGTCTGCATACAGTTAACGATGCTAACTCTATCGCAGCTCTTCAAGAAGGCGGCGCCGTTAATGTAACCATCAGCGAAACTGATAAAACCGGATTCGTTACTGTTGAATTTGATGGACTCGTGATAGACTTGGATAAACTTGAACCACTCATTGCAAAACCGCACTCACCGGATAATGTAGTAAAAGTTAGTGAACTTGCAAAGCTTAACATCAAAGCTGAACAATCGAGTATCGGTTCCTGCACAAACTCGAGTTATTTCGACTTAAGTATAGCGGCACATATGCTCAAAGGAAGGTCGGTTCATCCTAATAATTCGTTAACACTAATTCCCGGTTCAAAACAAGTTTTCGAGATGATTGCTCGTTCAGGGGATTTGGCTGATATCATTGCTTCAGGGGCAAGAATACTCGAATCTGCGTGTGGTCCTTGCATCGGGATGGGACAAGCCCCACCGAGCGGTGCAATATCTGTACGTTCTTTCAACAGAAATTTTGAAGGACGCAGCGGAACGATGGATGCAAAAGTTTATTTAGCATCACCTGAAACGGCAATTGCTACAGCAATAAAAGGTGTCATCGCAGACCCTCGCGAAGTAGCAAAAGAATTCAATATCGTTCCACAAAAACGTAAAGAGCCGGAAAAATATTTCATCAACGACTCGATGATTATTCCCCCATCACCCGAACCGGATAAAATTAAAATCATCCGTGGTCCGAATATTAAGCCAATTCCTCAATTTGAAGAAATGCCAATAACTATTACCGGAAAAGTTCTACTCAAAGCAGGCGATAATATTTCCACAGACCACATCTCGCCGGCAGGTGCGAAGGTATTACCGCTGCGTTCCAATATTCCAGCAATTTCCGAATTCACATTTACTCGTATCGATCCAGAATTTCCAAAACGTTGTAGAGAATGGGGCGGCGGGTTTGTAATCGGTGGAGATAACTATGGACAGGGGTCGAGTCGTGAACATGCTGCTCTCTCACCAAGGTTTTTAGGAGTGAAAGTTGTAATAGTTAAAATCTTCAACCGCATTCACCGTGCGAATTTAATTAACTTCGGGATACTACCACTCACTTTCGCAGACGCAAACGATTATAATAAAATTGATTTTGGAGACGAGTTGTCTCTCGAAAACATAAGAGAACAATTAAGTTCAGGAAAACAAAGTGGTGAAGTAGTTTTGAAGAATGTTACAAAGAGGATAGATATAAAGTTGAATTATGATTTGACTGATCGGCAGAAAAAAATTCTACTTACCGGCGGTATGTTGAATATGACAAAAATTAGAAGGACATAAAAAAGATTTTTTTTAATTGCGACTAAACTGCTGAGTAGTTACAAAAATAATATTACTTCAGTTCAGGAAATTTATGTTTACTCGCAATTTCTTTTTCGATAATTTTATAAACTTCAATTAGCGGTAATTTAAATTGGTTGGCGAGCCGTTTGCACTCTTCAAACTCAGGGGTAATCCTTTCATTACTGCCTTGTATAATAACTTTAACTTTTACTTCACCGAGTGAAGTACAAAGAAACTTCGAGGTACGAAACAAGATTTTTCTCCCTACTTCATTTATGCGAAGTCCAAGAGTTGTAGTTTGTTTAAAGAAAATTTCTGAGATTGCTTCAATTTTCGATTTGTTTACCAAAGCCGACAACAAAATTCCAGGCCTACCTTTTTTCATTATTACAGGACACAGATACGCATCGTGTGCGCCCGCCTCTAAAAGCTTTTCGATTATATAGGGATAAATCTCAGGATTCATGTCGTCGATATTTGTGTCGATAATTACCAAATCTTCATTCGCTGAGTCCAAATCAAGTTTTGCTATAAATAGGCGCAGTAAATTTGGGATTTCTCCCATGTCTCTGCTCCCGGCTCCATAACCGACGTTTTGCACTTCCATTTTTTCAAATTGTATAGTTCCACCCGAAAGCGCCTTTACAATAGCTGCCCCCGTTGGAGTTGTTAATTCGAAAGGTATATCGGTTAGTAGGGTCGGATAACCAGTTAATATTTCTACTGTGGCGGGGGTCGGAATTGGCATTTTTCCGTGTTCTGTATCGACGAAGCCGCCACTGCCGAGTTTAATAGGGGATGAAAATACTTTTTCGACGTTTAGAATATCCAAACAAATAGATGTGCCAACGATATCCACTATGGCATCTAAAGCGCCCACTTCATGAAAATGGATTTTTTCTATCGTTGTGTTATGTACTTTTGCTTCGGCTTTTGCAAGTTCGAAGAAAATTTTCTTAGAATTGTCTTTTATCTTCTCACTTAAATTACTTTTATCAATTATCTCACAAATATCGTTTAAGTGACGGTGATATTTGGGTTGATTTGTAATTTCTACCGTTAGCTTTATTCCGGCGATACCATTTCGGATAACAGTTTCAGCTTTCAGTAGATAACCTGAAAGATTCAGCTTTTCCAATTCGCCCTGCAGTTGTGCGAGTGGAACTCCAGCCGCAATAAAAGCCCCTAACGTCATATCGCCGCTGATTCCTGCTATTGTATCTAAATATGCAATCTTCATAAGATAATTTACAAAACTTTTTGAAAATAGGAAAGGAATTTTTGAGTCGCTCCAATATTACTTTCGACAAATGCAATAGCTTTCCTTCCTATATCTCTACGATATTCGTCGTCGGTAAATAAAGTCTGAAGTATCCTCAACATTTTTTCATCCTCCTGGCTTGTAAACCCTATTCCTTTGTCAATAAATGCAACTGCCTCTTGAGAATTTGTGTAGTTAGGTCCAAATACAACAGGAATTCCATAAACAGCCGGCTCGAGTACATTATGCACTCCACTCCGAAAAGCACCACCTACAAAAGCTACGTCAGCATACTGATAGAGTGCCATAAGAATACCAATACTATCCACAATTAAAACTCTTTCATCGGAGTAATCATGCAAATCAGAAAAACGTCGGTAGGTAGTTTCGCCGTTTAACTCACTTTCAATGCGTTCTAAGTTGTGTTCGGTTGGCTCATGAGGAACGAGAATCATTAGTAAGTCGGGTTCTAAATTTTGTAATTTAAAAAAAACGGGGAACAAAATTTTTTCATCCGTCTCCCAACTGCTACCAACGACAAATATTTTTTTATTTTTTAAAATACTTTCCGGCAATAGATGTTTCTTTTTTGATTCGATACTCTTTTGCCAAACTTGATCGTAACGTGTATCTCCAATTACTTCGATTTTTGGGTTTTGTAGATTAAATTTTTTAAAAGTATTCAGGTCCTCTTCGGAAACGGTCAATATATAACCAACTTTATTGTATAAACACTTATGAAACGATTTTAAGATAGGATAACGCCGGATCGTGTTTGGGCGCATAGTGGCATTGGCAATAAAAACGGGTATGTTTCTTTTCTTTAAAGCCCACAAGTGATTGGGCCATAAATCATAACGTATCAGAACTGCAGCATTCGGTTGGACGATATCTATAAACCTCTTTGCACTTGTGGATGTATCGAAGGGTAGATAAGTAATAACATCGGCGAGCTTATACTTTTTAGATGGTTCGTAACCCGATGGTGAAAAGAAAGAAACGATAATTTTAACTTGTGGAAATTTTGTTTTCAATTCGGCAATGATTGGTTTAGCTTGCTCAAATTCTCCGAGTGAAGATGCGTGGAACCATATCCGTTTCGATATCGGATCTAACTTCTGCAATTGTGATTGAAGAATTTCGAATAACCTGTCTCTTCCGGAAATTCCTGTGCGGAATTTAGATTTGAATAAACTCAAAAGATGAAAGCCAAACCATAAAAGGTGGATAACTACAAAATTATAAATTATTATCCAGAATCTATCCATATCAATTTAGATTTAGAATATGTTTAACTGCATCGTAAACTTTGTCTGTAGTGATATCTTTCATGCATTTAAAATGTTTTGGGGGACATGAGTTGGTACCGTGATATGAGCACGGTCGGCATTTAACAGTATTGTTTTCAACAACAATATTCTCAGTGCCGTAGGGGAAAAAACCGAATTCTTTTACGGTGGGACCAAAAATCGCTATGACTTTCCTTTTACGTGCTGCGGCAAGATGCATCAGTCCTGTGTCGTTTGTAACTACTGCATTGCAATAATCGAACATAGCTGCATTTTCGAGAAGCGAAATCTTGCCAGCATAATTTATCACAGCTCGATTACCCAAAATTTTATTAGCATTGTCGACTATTGTATCGGTTTCGTGTTTATCATCTTTTCCACCGAATACTAATATCCTTGCTTTATATTTTTCGATCAGACGAACAATTAATTCTTCATAACGGTCAAGCATCCACTTCTTTGTATTATGTTTGGCAGAAGGGGCAATTCCTATGATAAAATCATTTTTACTCAAGCTGTAGTTACTTAACTTTTTTTCAACGGATGATATAATATTGTCAGGAATAAATACATCTAATCCTTTTCCATCATTGGGAACGTACAGCTCTTTAACAGTTTCGAGATAGCGGTCAGCGACAGATACGTAATCGCGATATAAGTTAATTTTAAAATTTGTTAGTAAGAAACGAAGAGTCGCTCGTTTATTGAGATGAGATATTTTTTTTGTTTTGCTTCTATACGATAGAAACTTACTTCTAAAATTGTTCTGAATATCCAGAATAATGCTGTAAGCGTTTGTATTTATTTTTGCAGTTATCTCTTGCATTCCCTTATATCTTTTATCGGAGTCGAACTCGATAATATTACTTAAATACGGATTGAATTTTACCAGTTCAGCATATTCTTTACGTACAATAAAATCTATTTGCGCATCAGGATAAGTTAACTTAACAGACCTGATAAGAGGTGAAGCGAGTATTATGTCGCCTATCGAACTGAAACGTATGATTAGTATTTTTGAGATGTTCATACGGTTGTAAAATTAAGATTTTTTTTGTGGAATTGCAATAAGTTTACAAATGTGTTTTCTTCGTTATCTCAATTCACACATTATTATCCAATCATGGTAAACAGATTTTCCCTAAAATAGTTTGTTGTTTTGCACCTGTTGCACTTGTCAGATTTGAGCAGTTACCCGACATAGTCTCATTCGCTAACATTGCAAAACAGATAGCTTCTTTTGCATCGGATGAATAGCCAACTGATTCTAATGCCCTTACTTTTACTTCGCTAAAGTAACGTTGTAAAGCATTCATCAAATAAAGATTATGCACACCACCGCCACTAACCAAAATTTCATCTAGCTGAATATTCTTTTTTATAAATTTTAGGTAAGATATATATACCGACAAAGCTGTGAATTCAGTAACAGTAGTGATAATGTTTTCTCTCGGTACATTTTTTAGCTGTTTGGAAATTTGTTCGATGAATCGATCACCAAACGACTCCCTGCCAGTAGATTTTGGTAATCTTTTTTTTAAATACGGATGTTTTAACATCCGGGTAAGGAGCTTTAAATCAATGCACCCATGTTGTGCAGTCAAGCCGTTGATATCAGCCGATTTACCAAATAATAGCATCATAAAATTATCGATAATCATATTGCCCGGACCTGTATCGAAGGCGAATACATCGGATTGTTTTGCACTCTTCGGGATTACGGTGATGTTTGCAATTCCACCTACGTTCAATAGACCTCTGTTTATTTTTCCAGATCGAAAAATAATAAAGTCGAAATATGGAACGAGCGGCGCACCGCTCCCACCAACTGCAACATCTGCGACTCTGAAGTCGCCCACCGTAACTATGCCGGTCCGTTTTGCGATTATTGTCGGGTCGCCTATTTGAAATGTTGCTGAAATATTTTTGTCGAACATTTTCTTTTTTTCGGGTAAATGCCTAATTGTTTGTCCGTGCGACCCGATCAAATCGACATTTTCTGGTCTTAAGCCGGCTTTTCGGATTAATCGGAGAACCGAGTCTGCAAAAAGTTCACCTAATAAAATATTCAATCGTGCGATGTCGTCAAGCTTCGCAGTATTACTGTTCGAATTTTTTAGTATGAATTCTTTTAATCCCCGTTTGTATGGATATGTGTGGAATGCGATTTGTGTTAGCTTTGTATCCATTCCTGAGTTGTTAATTTTAACGAGAACTGTATCAATCCCGTCGGCAGAGGTGCCCGACATTAACCCAACGGCAATTTTATTTTGTTTACGAAAGAGTTGTTGGAGCGATTTCATTGCTTTTATTGTACAATTTTATTTTAATATAGCAATTCATTATGACAAACAAAATAATTGTAATCGGCGGCGGAGCTTCCGGTATAATCGCAGCTTGGCGGTCGGCATCTCTTGGCGTACCGACAATTCTCATTGAGAAAAACAGTAATTTAGGAAGCAAAATCTTAATATCAGGTGGTGGAAAGTGCAATATTACTCATTCAGGTAATAACGATACTTTGCTTAAAGGATTCCGTAAGAACGAAGCTAACTTTTTAAAGCCAGCATTTTATAAATTTTCGAACGACGACATTCTTAAATTATTAGCAAGCCGTGGATTAAGGGCAGAAGATCGAGGTGATGGAAAAATATTTCCTGTAAACGGACGAGCGAGTGATGTAGTTGATGCCCTAAAAAGTTGTCTTGAGGCAGCGGGTGTTCAAATTCGCCTTAACACAGATGTAGAAGATGTTTTAACGGACAATCAATCGGTCGTTGGAGTCAAGTTTGAAAACGAGATAATTTATTCATCTCAAATTATATTGGCTACGGGTGGATTATCGTATGCGAAGACAGGGGCAACTGGCGACGGATATGTGTGGGCAGAAAAACTTGGACATAAGTTGATTCCTCTGACAGCGGCTCTCGCACCAATGCGGATTGATCCGAAACCACCGGTCGAGTGGAGCGGAGTCTCACTTCGAGATTGCGTGTTAGCTTGTTATTCGGGTGGTAAGAAGAAAGCTGAACGGCAGGGCGATTTACTGTTCACACACATTGGTATTTCTGGTCCGGCGGTACTTGAATTAAGCAGAAATATTGCTGAAGAAATTCTACACAATAAAGTATTTCTTGTGGTAGATACGCAACCCGATCTGGACGATATGAAGTTAGACGAAATAATCAAGAAAAATATTTTAGAATATCCAAACAAAGAAATAAAGAGTTTAGTCAGTCAATTCCTTCCCAATAGAATGGTTGATAAGTTATTGTACGATAGAAGGATTCAACCGGAAACACGATCCATTAATTTAAACCGGTCCGCGAGAATAAGAATCGTAAAATTATTAAAAGAGTGGGAATTAGGTGAAGTGACTTATATCGATTTAGACAAAGGGGAAGTAACGGCGGGTGGAATTTCATTAAAAGAAATAAATCCGAAAACGATGGAGTCGCGGATTGTTAAGGGGTTATTTCTTTGTGGAGAAGTTCTAGATATAGCGGGAAGTATCGGCGGTTATAACCTTCAAGCAGCTTATTCTACAGGATTCGTTGCTGGTGAAAGTGCTGCATTAGATTATATAAAAAAAATCCCGATTTGCCAAGCAAACCGGGATCGTAATTGTTAGCAATTTTTTTATGCGCGTTGCACCTTAATTGCTTGTAAGCCTTTTGGGCCTTGTTCAACTTCAAACTGAACTGCGTCGCCTTGTTTAAGAGTTTTGTAACCGTCGCCATCTATTGAACGATAATGTACAAATACATCTTCGCCGGACTCGCGGGTAACGAAACCATAACCTTTTGAATTATTGAACCACTTGACTGTTCCTTTTTCCATGGAACATATCCTTTCTTGAATAGTTGTTGATAGCTTTGTCCGATTTCTCGGAACGTGTACGCCAGTCTGTGCTTTGAAACGAAAATTATCGCTTTACGACTTACTGCGAATTTAATTAGGCATTTTCTGGCGAACCAGCTATTCAAGTGGTTCGCACATATAAAGCAACTTCGTAAAAAGCGCAACAACGGTGTACTGTTATTTGCATTACAAAGATAAGTTTATAAATATTCAATGTCAAGAACTTTTTTGAGATTAACTTATCAAAAATCAAAAAATAATGTGTTTTACCCCAAAATATCTAAAACAAAGCAGTTTTACAGAGATTTTGATACTATCGAATCAAAATCCTCTATTTCCAGCTTGTAATAAATAGATTAGTTTATCAATCCTTTTCCATGAACTGTAATTTCATAGCAGCCGGGTTCCTGTTCCTGATTTAGCGGAGTTGGAATTTTCCGTCTAATTATCTCAAAGATCTTCAACCTAACTTTATTTCTCTTTACAAGAGCGAAAAAGATAGTTGTTAATGAATTAAATGGGTTCGGGAATTTTCGCAACTTCATTGTCACCGGCATAAAAGCAATAGAAAACACGATTACTAATGTGATTTGACTCTGTATGATTATATATATATATTATTTTGAGATTTTAATTCACTATATCAAAAATTTAAATGGAAGGAACAACAATGCGAATATTTATTTTTACAATTGGACTTTTATTTTTAACGTGTATTACATTTTCTCAAACACCAATACAGAAAGGGGAAACGCAGCTTAATGGAGGATTCGGGTTTTCAGGTTGGGGCATACCTATTTATTTCGGATTTGATTATGGTATAGAAGAAGATATTTCTATAGGAGGTGAGATATCGTATCGTTCTTATGGTGAAGATTGGGGCGGGAAAGATTATAGTCACACCGTAATCGGAATTTCTGGTAATGGTAATTACCATTTTAACAGGATTTTAAAAATATCTGAACCTTGGGATTTTTATGCCGGATTAAATATCGGATTTTATATATGGAGTTCCCCTAGTGGTTACGGAGGAAGCCATAATTCTGGATTAGGATTAGGTGCGCAGGTAGGCGGGAGATATTATTTTTCCAAAACACTTGGTATTAACTTAGAACTTGGAGGTGGAAATGCTTTTACAAGCGGAAAGATCGGTGTAACCATAAAAATATAATCCTGCTTATCATGAGTATGTTACCAAATGGATGAAAATGTCTGTGCGAGGTGACGAAACCTCCCCGTTCAACCATCGGGTAGGTTTCGTCCGCCTTCTGTGGACTTACAATGATGGCAAGCAGCAAGCTCATCGAATTAAAATCATCTTTTTCACAGATACGAAATCCTCTGTTTGGAGCTTGTAATAATAAACTCCGCTCGACAATCTATTCGCATCAAACGCTACTTCCTTATATCCTACATCTTGTACTTCGTTGACTAATGTTGATATTTCTTTCCCGAGTATGTCATAAATTTTTATTACTACATAGTTTAATTTGGGTAATTCATATTTGATAATTGTTACCGGGTTGAATGGATTAGGATAATTTTGATAAAGTTTGAAGCCCGAAATTAATTGTTCATCTTCGGTTATTCCAGTCGGTCCTTCTAACAACCTGCGCTTAAAAACTCCATTACCGTGAGTAGCAGCATATAGCATCCTGTCAAGAGGTGAAATTCTTAAATCCATTACTAAAGCTGCATCGAAAAATCCCTCACTAAATTGACTCCAAGTGATTCCATAATCTGTTGAAACAAAAACTCCTAAATCATTTCCTACATAAATATTCATAGGATAAAGAGCATCTACAATTACTGCAGACGTTGGAACGTCGGGTAATGTTGAGCCGATTGCTAACCACGCGTTACCCGCGTCAGTGGATTTATATAAGTGCGGTGTTCCGAATCCCGAAACCGCGCAATAAATAATAGTTGAATTGTTAGGGTCGCAGGCAAGGTCAACAATGTAGCGGTCTGGTAAAATTCCTGTAATATTTGTCCAGGTATTTCCTCCATCCGTTGATCTGAAAACCTGAGATCTTATTGTGTTAGGCGCCGTTGCCGCAAAAACTGTATCGGCATTTGTATGAGAAACTTCTAAAACTAATACCGGATCACCATTAAGAACTTGATTATTATTTAATACAGCCCAGTTTCCGCCGCCGATTGTTGATTTATAAACCTTATCACCAGATGCGTACATAATTTTAGGATTTGAAGGAGACACTACAAAAGGTCCGACAAATGCTTGGTTAGAACTCGAAGGTGAAACGCCGCTCCAATTAAACCCCCGATTTGTTGACCTACTAATATTCAAATACTGAGAAGATATATACATTGTGTCGGAATTTGAAGAATTGACTGCTGAACAGGAACCATCACCACCGCCAACTCTTCTCCATGCGATACTTCCAGAGTAAATTACTGAGGCATTATCTTGCAACCCCCCGATAGCGACTAAAGTATCTTTTATACCCACTCCGAATCTTTTATAAAACTGAGTAGTTTGATAACCGCCATTTAAACCTGCGAATGTTTCTCCGAAGTTTGTCGTTCTAAAAACTCCACCGTCGTTACCGAAATAAACTATATCAGGGTCCTGTGGATGGACAGCGAACGTATGGTGGTCTGCGTGAGAGTAATTAGGCGGTCCTTCGGGTCCACCAGGTGGCGGAGTAGTATTTAAATACCAAGCAGCCCAATTCGACTTTTTTGTTAGTGTCAATCCTCCGTCTGTCGATTTCCACATATCAATTCCACCGCAGAGAATTTTTAAAGAATCATACGGGTGAACTACCACAAAGTGAGAAAACCAGCCCTGATATGTTGCGTAATCAGTAGTATTGAGAGTTACCCAATTTAATCCGCTGTCAGTGCTTCTGCATAAAACTGTTCCCGCACCGCTTGATGAGCCCTTACCAATGCTTGCATATACAACATTCGGTGCTGATTTGTATATATCCAAATGAACTTTGCCCGCCCATGATATTGGTAAGCCGCTTGTAATTTTCGACCAATCTGTCCCTGCATTTGTTGAACGATAAATTCCGTAGTTGGCAGAGCTGAGATTTCCACACGCTGCAATTAATATGTTCGGGTTTAGCGGATTGATTACAATGTCAGTCGTCATTATAACATTATGAATTTGATCCCAATTTATACCGCTATTTGTAGATTTGAAAATTCCCTCACTCGTTCCAGCATAAATAATATTAATGTTAGTCGGATCAATTTTGATAGTTTGAACACCTCTTCTCTGATTATAAGACCAATCAAGACTTTTCATCCAGGTTAGTCCTGAGTTGGTAGTTTTAAGTATACCAATTCCATAACTGCCGCGGGTGGTTCTAATACTCAGTCCTCCTATCGAACTTTGATAACCGTATACTTCACCTGTTCCGATGTAGATTGTATTCGAGTCACTTTCCGAAATTGCAATTGTGTTTACACCGAGTACGGGAAATCCCGTTTTAACATATTCCCATGCACTCGTTCCAACACCACCAGTAAAACTTCGCCATAACCCGCCACTCGCACTTCCGGCATAAATTGTATTTGGATTTAGCGGATTAAAAGCAATCGCATTTGTCCTTCCACCAACATTCTTGGGACCTATATCATTCCACGATTGGGAGGAATTTAATTTTTCTTTGACAAAAATATTTTTGGAATATTCATACGCTCTGAAATATGCACTTTCGGGAATATCTTCATTAGGGTATGCTCGTTGGTCTGTCCAAAAGTTCAGCGATTTCATAGCTCCAGACATACCTTTCCCTTCTATGTATTCATTTTGATATTCAACAGGGTTGGTGATATGTATTATTAACAAAATAAAAAAAAGTAGAAAAGTGAAAACAATAGAAAAAGTAATCTTTTGAATTTTCATTTTTAGCCCATAATAAATAAAATTATCATATATTAAAGATAACTTGACAAGGTATTAATGTCAAGATTTTTCTTACACACGCATTCCTTGAAAATAAGAAAGCGGTATGAACTTCAATTGTTCACACCGCTTATACAGAGCTGATAATTAGCTAATTAACATTCTTAATTTTTAGGAGGAGGTGGCGGCAAATCTTCTTCTTTTGAAGGAGCTGGAAATATTCCACCGTGCTTCAACAGATCCTCGGTTACATTTTTCTTTTTTCCTAAATAAACAAAGTTCAGGTTCTTAATATACTTGTTGCTCATATTTTTTATTTCAACGGGTGTCACTTTGTTTATACTCTCAACAAGTTTGGCTGCATTCTTCCATGAACCCGTGTACAGCTGCGCAGCGGCAAGCGCACCTGCTTGCATAGCATTTGTTTCCTGTCTCATATAATCGAGCGTCAAGAAACGCATCTTGTGGTTTTTCATATCTTTCTCAGAAATTGTTTCGTTCTTCAGTTTGTCCAATTCACCAACCATTACTTTAATTGCCGAATCCGGGTCTGTTGTAGAAACATAAATAAAACCAGTCGATGTTTTCTCTGTTATCATTGCTGCTGCAGGTGCATAACTTAAATTACGTTTAGTACGAACCTCTTCAAACACACGGTCTCTTAATATTGAGTGGGCAAGTTGAGCTGTATAAAAATCTGGCTCATTCATACTTGGAAGTAAATACTGTCCCATCACGTAATTTGTCGGTAAAGGTTTTTCGACTATCTGATAGTCATTATTCTGAGATTTATGAGGCACCGGTAATGAAAAATCTTTATATGAACCTACTGGAAAATTTATAAAAAGTGCATTTATTTTTTTCTCAAAGATTTTTTTATCTATTCTACCGACTGCAATAAGTAGCATCCTCGATGTTACAAAAAGCTGTGAATAATATTTTTTCAAATCCTCGCGTGTAAAATTCTGCAAATTTCCAACATTACCAATCTGCCTGTTTGCATAGGGATGGCCCTCGAAGTACCACTTTATCATGACTTTTCGTATCAAAGCATCGGGGTTAGTATCTTCTGTCTTAATCTGACTGATAAGTTGTTCGCGGGTAATCTCCAATTCCTTTTCATCAAATGCGGGATTTAAAAGAACTTCTTCTACTAATTCCCACGTCTTGTCAAAGTTGTCTCTCACACACCTCATCGAAATCATCGAAAAGTCATTGGAGCTTGTTGCCCCAATCGAGGAACCTAACTTTTCTAACCATCCATTGTATTCCTCCTTGGGAAATTTTTTTGTTCCCCCCGTTACCATTGCTTGCAAAGTAAGGTTTTCTATACCGGCAGTTTCGGGGGTAAGGTTAGTCGTTCCACCTTTAATATATAAATTAACTGCGACGACATCGTTGTCCGCTTGTTTTAATAAAACCTGCACTCCGTTAACTTTCATCTCTGTAATATCCTTTTGTGCGAATGTAAAGTTGATAAATAAAAGTGTGAATATAATTGAAATGCTTATAATGGTTTTCATTGTTTTTTTCCTTTCCAATTATTTACCGGTTTTCTCTGATTTAGACGTGCCGAGAAGAAGATCGGTTTCTTTAAGTTCTAAACTCTTTTCCATTTCTTCGGAAACCAGCGCACCTACTATATAATTCTTCCCTTTAATATACTTCTTGATGTACATATTGATGTCGTCTCTTGTAATTTGCTTTAAATCGGATATGTATTTTGAATAATAATCAAGCCCGGCACTTGCCCACCAGTAACTTACTGTATGTACCCAGTTTGATGTGGATTCTCTTCCGTAAATTTCATCGACAGCGAGCCTGTTCTTTGCGTTTTCCATTTGTTCATCTGTAAAATAGTTTGGGTCGTCGAATTTTTCGATTTCAATGCCTAATGCTTTTATTGCATCTTTTAATTTTTCTTGCTGACACTGGAACGAAATCATTATCGGACCAACATTATGCTCAGTCTGGTATCCTAAATTTACGCCAAGCATTAAACCGGATTCAACTAATGCCTTATAAAAATTGGATGTCTTCTGATTCAAGATATACGAAAACACATCTGCCGCATGAGTCCCAGGAATATCGCGTTTTGTATCCGGTCCGTGAAAACCAATCATAACAATTGGAACAGGAAATGGTTTTTTTACTATAACAGCTTCCGGCTTATCAATCGGTTTGAATGTAATCGGCGGATTTTTAATGAAAGGATCTTCTACACGCTTCCATTTACCGAACATTTCTTCTGCAAGTTTAAATACCCGCTCGGCTTTAACATCCCCAGCTATTAAAAGAGCTGAATTATTTGGCACATAATATTTTTTCTGTATCGTTTGCATCTGTTCTCGTGTTGTCGCAAGAATTGTAGCTCGTTCACCTAATGCATTTTTTCGGTTATAATAATCTCCCCACATTTTTTTTGCAAAGGCAACGAATAAATGATACGGCGGTTGCGATTCTGCTCTGTCGTATTCTCCGATAACTACAGGTCTCTCACGTTCTAACTCCTCCTGATCGAATAACGGAAACATTGTTGCGTCTCTCATAAACTCAATTGCCTCTTTGAGATTTGTATTTGGACATGTGAAGAAATAATTTACACGTTCATTACCGGTTGTTCCGTTCCAAATCATTCCAAGCTCGCGCGCTCGTTCTAAAAATGCTTCTTGATTAGGCAATTTTTCGTTTGCTTTAAAAAACATGTGTTCATACAGGTGCGATAAGCCGCTATACTCCGGTGGTTCTGTAAATGCACCGTTCTTCACACAAATTTCGATTGTAATTAATGGCACTGAATGATTTTCGACAACAAGAATTTCTAATCCATTTTTCAGGATTTTCTTCTTGATTCCGAGATCTGATGCCTGTGCCATGTTATTGATTATTATTGTTGATAGAATGAAAAAAAATAATGTTCTTAATGATTTCATTTAATATCCCTTTCATTATTTTATGGATAAAATTTATGATTAATATATAATAAATAATCCGGGAAATTACAAATTATTGCATAATGGAATCAAAATTTATATATTTACTTAAACTTGAAGAAGGTAATAAGTATGACAAACGAATTAATATTCGAACAATTGAAAACTGACAATATAAAATTCATACAGCTCCAATTTACAGATCTTTATGGTATCGTGAAAAATCTCACAATTCCCGTGCGACACCTTCAGGATTCATTCCAATACGGCACGTGGTTCGACGGGTCTTCGATCGAAGGGTTTGCAAGGATTCACGAGAGCGATATGTTTCTCAAACCAGACGCAAAGACTTATGCTGTAATTCCTTGGTTGAGATCGGCTGATGGAAATACCGCCCGCTTTATCTGCGATGTGTTCAATCCGGACGGAACACCGTTCGAGGGCGACCCGCGAAACATTTTGAAAAAAGTTCTTGAAGAATCAAAGGCGATGGGATATGAGTTTAACACCGGACCGGAATTAGAATTTTTTCTATTTAAGAAAGAGAACGGTTTGCAAGCTCTTCCTCACGACCGGGCTAGCTATTTTGATCTAACAACCGACCAGGCGTATAACATTCGCCGTGACATGGTTGTTGCGCTTGAACAGTTCGGTATTAATGTTGAAGCATCGCATCATGAAGTTGCCGTCGGTCAACACGAAATTGATTTCAGATACAGCGATGCACTTACCACTGCCGACAACGCAATGACATTCAAGTTTGTATTAAAAGCTATTGCGCAAAAGCACGACCTACACGTAACATTTATGCCCAAACCGATTATGGGGATTGCCGGGTCAGGTATGCACGTTCATCAAAGTTTGTTCGATTCTAAGACGGGAAAAAATATTTTTTATGATAATAAGGATAAATACAAATTGTCTAAAACTGCTTATCATTATATAGCCGGTTTGCTGAAGCATGTAAAAGGATTATCGGCAGTATTATCACCGACTGTTAATTCGTATAAACGACTCGTTCCTGGCTACGAAGCTCCTGTTTATATATGTTGGGCACGCACAAACCGATCGGCCCTTGTTCGTATCCCCCAATATTCAGTAGGGAAAAATCAATCGACAAGAGTAGAACTTCGCTGTCCAGATCCCAGCAGTAATGCCTATCTCGTGTTTGCTGTGATGCTAAAAGCAGGTTTAGACGGAATTAAGAACAAATTGAAACCTCCCGCTGCTGTTGAAGAAGATGTTTACTTATTCGATGATACAAAACTAAAGGAATTGAAAATAGACACATTACCGCATTCACTCTTGGAGGCGTTGAAAGAAATGGAGATAAGCCCAATAGTCAAGGAAACCTTTGGTAAAAATACCTTTAATAAATATTTTGAAGCAAAAATGAAGGAATGGGATGAATTCCGTTTGCAAGTTACGCAGTGGGAATTAGATAAATATCTCGAGATATATTGATTAACAGGTATTTGTTCAAGAAATATTTTAAATAAAACTTGCTTCTTTGTAAAAATTACATTATAATTAAAACATAAAAATTTGCTGTGTGCGAAGGCATCTATCAAACACTTTGAGGTTTAACATATTAAAACAGACTCAAAATGCAATTATTTCTGAATTATAAAGACCGCTTATCATTAGGGGGAATCGGAAATTATCCGACTTCTGTAATAGAGGTGGATAAGGGGGGTAACCAAAAAAAACATGAAGTGAATGAGAACTTAACAAGACCTTGGATCAAGCATCATTTTTTAACTCAGATTTTAAAGGAAAATCCTACCGATGAGGCAATTGAAATCCGCGACAGAAATTTACTCGAGATATTAAAAATATCACTACCACTTGCTACGAATTCCTATACGGAAAGTTCGTTAAGTTCCTGGAAACAATTTATCGATGTTTCATTTAAAAATGCAGAAGCGCGTTGGTATTCAGGCTCAAAAAAGATTTTCGTTAAAGATAAGTTTGACCAAGCTATCGAGCGGTTGGAGATTGAAACTCCCGCAACTAATCCTCAGCGTAATTTCCTTTTTTTGGATGAGTCACGATTTTTAAGGAAACTTCCAAAAATTCCTGTAAAATTATTTTTTGTAATATCACCCAAGTATGCTGGAAATGTTTTGGAAATATTACGCCTAGCAGTTCAACAGAATCCGCACAACAGAGACTTAGATATGCTCGCCTATCTATTCTATAAAGGATACGATTGGTTGCCATTTTTACTCGATTTTGCAAGAGAACTCAAAAGAGCAGATTTCGAGGAATGGATATATTGGACAGAAGAGGATAAAAAAAGTTTAGCTGAAATCAAGCGAGATCGAAAAGATTTTTATTCATCCTTTTATTTATTTGATGCCTCGAATCTATTGCCCGAAGAATATAAAGAAATTGCCGAGTGGTACCTTAGTGAAAGTGAGTTTAAACTAGCATATCACTTCTTCTATAAAGCAAAAGAATTCGAGATTGCACAAGATATTCTACAAAATATCGGAGTTAAAGAATTCGGCGCTTTGGTCATGATGCGACAGTTAGTTACCGCTTCTAATACAGATTTGAACGAGACGAATATCAAAAACCTTTACGACCAAGAGCTTGAAACACTTCGGGGGTTTAATAAAATACGGAATAACGAATCATATCAAAAAATATCTGCTACTCAGGTATCGCATTTCGACAGAGAAACAGTCGAAAATAAATATGCTTTCGGTGAACTTACGGAAGAGGAATACGTTAAACTTATTTCACAACTTCGAGAAAGAAGACATTAATTTTATATGGGAAAGGTAAAAAATATGACAAAAAGTCTTTCATTAAAAGTCGGCGTAGAGCGTTGTATCACTTGCGGCCACAAATGGATAGATTATTCCCAAGTTAGAGAATTTTGCTTTATGTGTGGAAGAAAGAACGCTTCTGAAACATTGTCGCTTACGGATATAAAACATGCTATTAATTCATTGCGTAACGAGGATAAACAATATCTTGATCAACATTCCAAGCGTGCATCGGTATTGAAACAGAGGTACAGAGAAACTACCGACCTATATTTAACGCGTGCAAAAGACATCTATTCAAAAATCAAACCTTACTACAGCAATGGCGATACATCTGACCGGATAATTGACCAACTTATATTAAGTTTCCGGCTCTTTTCGGAAGTCGGCTTACAAAAGTCTGCCGCGACTTGCGCCTACATGGTTGCTACTGGTTACGCCCAACGTGGAATCGAAAAAGAAATTCAAGCGATTGAGGATTTAGCTGACCTTATTGCCTCACGGCAATGGTTCATGCGTCTTGATGCAAAAGATTGGGAAACTGCTATTAATTTACACATCGGCGAAAAAGCGATGGCTACTATCAACACCAACCCTGCATTGCTGCAAACAATGATGCAAATTGCGCTCTGGCATTTCTATCGGGCGCGTAACTATTATTTTGAAAAAAACTCTACCTCGCTCGTTGAAAGAATTCAATTTGACATAGACCAAACAACGAAATTGTTATCGTCTTATACAAGGGGTTTATCAGAAATTGAGGCGGCAAAAATAACTGCAGCCGGGAACGAGACAAAAGGTTCGGAAATTAGAAAAGGACTTGAAGCTTTAGGAAATTCTGTCGGATACGGTTTAGAATCGCTCGGTGAATATATAGAACGGTCAGGTGGTAGTTTAAACCGCGCTCTACAGGGTGCTTCGGGGTTGTTGGGTGCAAGCATAGGTCAATCTGCATTAATGGTGAGCTCGGCTGTCGGACACACGAACAAAATTCTTAGAGCCAGCGCCATCGATATCGGAAAAATGATTTCAGAAAGCGCACAGTCAATCCCTCCAGATTTGATAAAATCGATTAACAATTTGGGTGTTAGAGTGGCAAAGAGCACAGCACAAAAAGGAGCAATCCGTAAGGTGATTTCGACGGATGTTTTTCAGAATATCACAAATGCAGTCCTCCCCGATGTACAGAAAGCTATTGGAAGTATGGACTATCTCGATCAACCTTCCGAAAAAATGCCAGGCAGCATGATGGATACTCTAGTGTCGAATGGAATGGATTCGGTGCTTCAGCAAGTAGATACCCAGAAAACATATTCACATAACTAACAAAGGAAAAAATATGCACGCAATAGGACACGTTGAAATCCCAACGACGGATTTTAAAAAAACCAAAAATTTTTTCGGTAAACTATTTGGGTGGAAATTTGAAGAAGTTCCACAATGGAAGTATATGCTTTTTTACGCACCTGAAAAACCGCACGGCGGTTTCTACCTTGTTAACAAAATGCCTAAAAAACACACAGTTGTTGTTTATATAGAAGTCGAAAGTATAGATATCAAATTGAGAGAGATTAAAAAAGCCAAAGGAAAAGTTGTAATCCCTAAATCTCCGATTAGCGATATGGGCTGGTGGGCAAAATTCGAAACACCCGACGGCTGTCAATTAGCATTATGGGAAAGCGCCAAAAAGTAAGGCATTGCAAATAGTATTTTAGTACCTAAAAAAGCCGATTCAGCTATCGCTGAGTTGGCTTTTTAGTTATATCTCAAAAAAAAATTTAAAAAAAACACAATTCGACAGCCTCATTTTTCAATTTCCTCAAAAAAATGTATCTTATGTGTGTGAAATTAATAAAAGAGAATCTTATGTCAAATATCATCAAAGCTACAACAGTTATCGGACTAACTCACAAAGGCAAATGCGTGATGGGCAGCGATGGACAGGTAACTGTCGGCAATGCTATCATGAAACATGGCGCAAAAAAAGTCAGAAAACTTTATAACGACAGCGTGCTAGCAGGGTTTGCCGGTGCCGCTGCCGATGCTTTTACGCTTTTCGAACGATTTGAAGACAAACTTCAGGAATATCGTGGCAATTTACTCCGTGCCTCCGTCGAGCTTACAAAAATGTGGCGGACGGATAAATACCTTCGCCACCTCGAAGCCCTGCTCGCAGTTATCAATAAAGAGCAGTCTCTAATTATCTCTGGAACAGGAGAAATAATAGAACCTGATGACGGTATCGTTTCAATCGGATCGGGTGGCAGTTATGCCCTTGCTGCTGCCCGCATGCTTGTAAAATACTCCGATTTGCCGACACAGGAAATTGTTCGCGAATCATTAATAACCGCAAGCAACATTTGTATATACACAAACCAGAATATCACGATAGAAGAACTATAATGAATAAAAAATCTAAGAAAGAGAATCACCACGAATTAACTCCACGCGAGATTGTAAAAGAGTTGGATAAATATATCATCGGTCAGGATGCTGCTAAAAAGATGGTAGCAATTGCAATCCGCAACCGCTGGCGCAGGATGCAAGCCCCCGGAAATCTGCGCGAAGAAATTATGCCGAATAATATAATCATGATCGGTCCTACCGGTGTTGGTAAAACCGAAATCGCTCGCCGTCTGTCGAAACTTGTAGACGCCCCGTTCTTAAAAGTTGAAGCTTCAAAATTTACTGAAGTCGGATACGTCGGTCGCGATGTCGAATCCATGGTTCGAGACCTTACTGAGTATTCCGTAAATATGGTAAAGGCGCAGAAAGCATCGGAGGTTCGGGATAAAGCACATAAGATGGCAGAAGAAAGAATACTCGATATATTGATTCCGTCCCGCCCAAAACAATCGCAAACAACCTCCACCGAAAACGAGCTTGATACTCAAAACATATCTTATACTCGTGAACGTTTTCGGGAAAAATTGATAAAAGGTGAACTTGATGGACGGGAAATAGAATTAGACGTAGCAACCGACCAAGTACCGGCGATGCAGGTGTTCGGACCTATTAATCTTGAAGAAATGGGTGTAAACATACAGGAGATGTTCGGCAGTATTCTTCCAAAGAAAATGAAAAAAAGGAAAATGACTGTAGCCGAAGCCAAAGTAGTATTAGCACAAGAAGAAGCTCAAAAGTTAATTGATATGGACGCGGTGGTAAAGGAAGCATTGACTCGTGTTCAGAACTCAGGAATTATTTTTTTAGATGAAATTGATAAAATTGCCGGGACACGCGGACACTCCTCTGGTCCGGATGTCTCGCGGGAAGGCGTCCAGCGCGATCTGTTACCAATCGTCGAAGGGTCAAATGTGATGACGAAATACGGGATGGTAAAAACCGACCATGTTTTATTTATTGCATCCGGAGCATTTCACATGTCAAAACCGTCCGATTTAATTCCTGAATTGCAAGGCAGGTTTCCAATTCGTGTTGAGTTGAATAGTTTAACAGAAGACGATTTTGTGAAAATCCTTACGTTGCCGCAGAATGCGTTAATCAAACAATACATCGCAATGCTTGAAACCGAAGGTGTTAATCTTTCATTCTTAGACGATTCGGTACGTGAAATAGCCAAAATCGCACGGGAAGTAAATGAACAGGTCGAAAACATCGGTGCGCGTCGGCTACATACAATCCTGACTACATTATTAGAAGAACTGCTCTACGACGCACCTGATAATTTGAAACTGAAGAAAATAATCGTAACGAAAGAAATGGTGCAAGATAAGCTTGCGAATATTGTGAAGAACAGAGATTTGAGCAGATATATTTTGTAGTCAGATATACGATGTGAGATACAAACAAACATCGAATAACTAATCCGTCTCAAGCGGACGAATATTGAACATCCAATAAATTAATTAAAGGAGATCTGAATGGAACCAACAACACGTAGTTTACCGCCAAATGCCTACAAAGAATTGAAACCGGGTGAGAAATACATTCCCGTAGTTCCGCCAGGGACAATCATTCCCGAAGTTACACCTTGGTCTTTGATCTGGGGATTGATTATGGCTGCTATATTTTCAGCCGCCGCTGCCTATTTAGGATTAAAGATCGGACAAGTTTTTGAAGCAGCTATTCCAATTGCAATCATAGCAGTCGGTTTAGCAGCAATAACAAAACGTAAGAATGCTTTATCTGAAAATGTCATAATTCAAT